>NZ_JAUSCC010000077.1 GCF_030651745.1 Methylophaga sp. | reverse complement strand
CGTTTGCATTCTTGCGAATAGCTCACGTCGTTTTTTCTTCTCAGAAATATACAACGCAAGTACCCACACAAATTACTTGATACCAGTTTTTTAAAGAGCTTGCAGATAATAATGCCCTGCAAAGAAGCGAGAATTATACAGCCACTCGCCAGGCTGTCAACAACAATTATTACAGAATTATGAAACTAGAATAAAACTGAAATTTTGCAGAAAAATGGTGGGCCGTCTGCGACTCGAACGCAGGACCATCGGATTAAAAGTCCGGTGCTCTACCAACTGAGCTAACGGCCCAAACCAAGCGCGACATAATACTATAGTTGATAAAAATGACAACCCTAGTTGGTAATATTTTTAAGCATTAGTTGTGGACTGTCTGATACCGAATGTTTGTTTTTGCTGATTCTCTCAAAGAAACAAACACTTATTGATATCCTGTTGGGTCAGCGAGTCCTGCATCAATAAAACCTTGCCGTCTTAACCTGCAAGAATCACATTGCCCGCAAGCGCGGCCTTGCGCATCCGCCTGGTAACATGACACAGTTTCGCTGTAATCAATCCCCAGCTCTGTACCACGTTTGACGATTTCTGATTTTGTGAGTGTCATTAAAGGTGCTCTTATATATATAGCGCTACCTTCTACTGCAGATTTGGTTGCCAGATTGGCCAGTTTTTCAAACGCAGCTATAAATTCAGGTCGGCAATCAGGGTAACCTGAGTAGTCAACGGCATTTACACCAACAAAGATAGCTTCAGCATTAAGCACTTCTGCCCAACCAAGCGCAATTGACAGGAAAATAGTATTTCTGGCTGGCACATAAGTGATTGGAATCCCCTGCTGTTCCGTCTCAGGTACAGCAATGTCATCAGTCAATGCTGATCCACCAATGGCTCGTAGATCAATCTGTATTACTTTGTGAGTAACAACGCCAGCTTTTCGGGCTAGATTTTCTGCTGCATCAAGTTCAGTTCGATGACGCTGTCCATAATCAAAGCTGATGGTGTGACAAGCGTATCCTTCAGATTTTGCGATAGCTAATGCTGTTACAGAATCTAATCCACCTGAAAGTAATATGACCGCGCGTTTATTCATCGACCTTGTGCATCGTTCCATAGATATTTGTGTAGTTGAACCTGCATTCTTACCGGCAGATTATCTGCAATAATCCATTCCGCCAAATCGGTAGGTGTTAAATCACCATGCACTGGAGAAAATAAAATCTCACAGCGGTTGGCTAATTCAAATTGCGATAGTTGTTGGCGTGCCCAATCGTAGTCGTCACGATTGCAGATCACGAATTTAACCTGATCTTGATGATTTAATAAATCGATGTTGCTATAACGATTTTTAGCAACCTCACCTGAGGCAGGTGTTTTTAAATCCATAACTCGAACTACGCGTGGATCAATGTCGCCGATATCCATCGCGCCACTGGTTTCCAATGAGACTTCAACATCTAAATCACACAGAGCGGTTAACAATTCTCGGCAGGTATTTTGTGCCAGTGGCTCACCACCAGTTACAGTGACATAGCGTGGGTTGTAGCTTTTTACTTCAGCAACAATGTCACTGATTTCCATTTTTTGCCCGCCATGGAAAGCATAAGCGGTATCGCAATAACCACATCGTAATGGACAACCGGTCAATCTTACAAAGACCGTTGGCAAACCGACCGTACGTGTTTCACCTTGCAATGAATAGAAAATCTCAGTGATACGACATTGAGCCATCTGCGCGTTCTACAAAAATACTTTACGGTGATTGCTGGATACGATCCAGACGTACTCTCGCCAAACGAGCGGCGGATGTATCAGGATATTGCTGAATCACTTGGTTCAATGTTGCTTGAGCTTTATTTCTATCACCTGTCTCATATTCACTGAAACCGCGCTTCAATAATGCATCAGAAACTTTATTACTGTCGGGATAGCTGGAGATCACTTTATCAAAAGCCACTATAGCCTTATCAAATTCACGCACGACATAATGCGCCTCACCCTGCCAATAATAAACATTCGGTAAATAACTGCTGTTTGGATAGCTTTGAGGGAAAGCACCTAAAGCAGTTAAGGCTTCCTGATAACGACCACCGCGCAGATCTTGCAGTGCAGCTTGATAGGCCGCTTCACCACTTTCTACCGCTACGGGTGCAAGCGTATCAATTGCCCCATCCATCTGAGTAGCAGGTGGTGGTTGCACTTCACTATCAGCCAATTCTGAATCAATTGACTCATTAACCATTGAAGCTGAATCATTTCTGACTGGAGGTTGGCTCGCCACAGGTTGTTGCTGTAATTCTGTTATCCGTTGATCCAGATCCAGGTATTGCTCCCGCTGGCGTTGCTGCATTTGATCAATCTTATGACTGAGTTCTTCGTTTGTACCATTTAAACGTTGAATCTCGCGTTGCAGCTGATCAACCTGCGTCAGCAATGAGGTCAACCCTTGTCCCTGAATAATACGTTCAAGTCGATCCATACGAGCTTGCATCGATTCTTGCTCAGCCCAAGAAACAGAGGGCGCTAAGAAAGCGCCCACCATTATTGCTATTGCAAGTTGTTTTTGCTTTTTAAAAGGCATATCAACGACCAATATAAATTATTTCAACTCGGCGATTTTGAGACCATGCAGATTCATCACTACCATCAACTGCAGGACGTTCTTCACCAAAACTTGCCACTCTGAATTGTTGTGCACTGGCACCTTGTAACATCAGCAATTGACGAACTGACAAAGCACGACGCTCACCTAAGGCAAGGTTATATTCACGTGAACCACGTTCATCAGTGTGACCTTCCAAACGTACAGTCAAATTAGGATTTTTACCTAAATAAGCGGCATGAGCTTCGACAATTGCCTGATCTTGTTGTCTGATGCTAGCACTATCATAATCAAAGTAAATTACCCGATTAGATAATGGGTTTGAAGGATCAAATTGACTTCCGCCATAACCATTCTCACCAACAATTACGCTTGCTTCTGCACCTAAATCACTACCATCTGCACTTCGACCTGAAACACCTGAAGTCGATGCGCCATTGCGCTCTTCTACTAATACATCGTCTGTACCGTCTTTAGTAGCATTACCGCTACAAGCACTAAGTAAGAACAAGGCAAGTAACAACGCCGAGAATTTAAAACGATTCATAAAAACACTCCTGACTTAAATTATTTTTTCAGCGGAGACCATGCAGGTTCACGCACGACAATTCCGGATTCGCTCAAACGTTGATGGATCCGGCCATCAACAGAGACAGCAGCTAATACACCGCTACCTTTTTGCTCAGTAGCATACAGGATCATTTGACCATTCGGCGCAAAACTCGGTGATTCGGCTCGTCTCGAATCAGTAAGCACTTGCATCGCTCCAGTTTTAAGATCTTGTACTGCAATATAGAAATTGCCATTGGCACCATGCACCATGGCCAATTTACGTCCATCTGGTGAAATATCAGGGGACGCATTGTAATTACCTTCAAAACTCACTCGTTCAGCTCGACCACCATTTGCTGACACTCTATAAATCTGTGGTCGGCCACCACGGTCAGATGTAAAGTAAATTTCATTTCCATTCGGCGACCAGACAGCTTCTGTATCAATGGCCTGAGCATTATTAGTTACTCGGATCAAATCACCGCTGGCCAGCTCAAGCACATAAATTTCCGGGTTGCCATTTCTGGACAGTGTTAATGCCAGTCTTCTTCCATCAGGCGACCATGAAGGCGCACTGTTTATACCCTCAAAAGCAGCGACTGATTTACGCTGACCACTTTGTAACTGTTGAACAAAAACTTCGCTTTTCCCATTTTCAAAAGATACATAGGCAAGCTGATCACCATCTGGTGCCCACGCTGGTGACATAATGGGTTGTGTTGATTGTAATACAGTGCGTGGATTTGCTCCATCAGCATCCGAAATCTGTAAGGCAAAGCGTTTTTTTCCATCGCCAGCAGTGACTTGCGTAACAAAAGCCAACCGCGTTGAAAAGATGCCTTTCTCACCTGTAAGTGTTTCATAAATCACATCGGCTATTTGATGGCCTAACGCTCTTAAACCAGATGCTGGTACCTGATAACGTTTACCTGCTAACTGCTGACCACGATAGACATCAAACAGTTGGAACTGAACCTGATAGTTTTCACCATCCTGGCTGCTGATTTTACCGATAACAAGTCCTTCTGATCTCAATAATCGCCAGTCGGCAAAGTTAACTTGTGACTGTTCAGTTGGACGAGACACCAAATCCCGCTCTTCAAGCGGGGCAAACCGGCCACTGCTCTCTAAGTCATTACGAATGATTTTTGTAATATCTTCAGGTGCTCTTAATCCTTCACTACCAAACGGGACTATTGCGATGGGTAATGCGCCATCTGACCCACCCGTAATCTCAATTGTGAGTAAGGCTTGTGCTTGCAAGGGTAAAAAAGCAAGCAAAATGCCTAGCTTTAACAACCATTTCTTGATCATCACGTCCGCCTCTTATTCTGGTCTGAATACAAAATTAAAACTTCTAAATTCCGCTGCTGCTTTCGCATCACTTGGAAGTGGCAAGGGAGAGGATTTATACACAGCACTTTCAGCTGATCGATCAAAAATCGCATTGCCACTACTTCTAACAATGGTTACTTCACCAACATCACCACCTGGTAATGTTCTAATTCGTAAGGTCACTTCCAAACCGCGGTCAGCATTTGGCGGTTTGATCCAAAAGCGTTTTACCCTTTGTTGAATAATCTGTGAATACTCATCAACAACACCTCTTACCCGGCGACCTTCGCGTTCTGATTGCTCAGCTTCCAATTGGCGCTGTAAATCAGATTCAGCCTGACGTCGCGCATCTTCTTCCGCTTTACGTTTGGCATCTTCAGCGGCTTTGCGTTTGGCCTCTTCCTCGGCCTTACGTTTAGCTTCTTCATCAGCTTTACGTTTGGCCTCTTCCTCGGCTTTGCGTTTGGCTTCTTCCTCAGCTTTACGCTTGGCATCTTCTTCAGTCTTACGTTTGGCTTCCTCTTCAGCTTTACGCTTGGCTTCTTCCTCGGCTTTGCGTTTAACTTCAGCCTCTTCTCTGGCTTTTTCTGCAGCTATACGTTCAGCTTCGGCTTTTTGTTTCGCTTCTTCAGCTGTTTTGCGTTCAGCTTCGGCTTTTTGTTTGGCCTCTTCCGCTTTCTGTCGTTCAAGTTCGGCCTGTTTACGAGCCTCTTCCTGTTCGATTCGTTGTTGCTCTAATTCTTTCAGCCGTTGCTGTTCAAGTTCAGCTTCCTGTTTGCGTTTTTCAGCATCCAGTTTGGCTCGCTCCTGCATATCCAGCAGTTCTTGTTCCTGTCGTGCCAATTCTTGCTGTGATTTTTCCAGTTGCTCATCCAGCTTTTGCTGCCGTTCTTCTTCAGCGATGCGTTTACTGTCTTCAGCCTCTTGCAAGCGGGCCATTTCTTCAAGCACTAAATCTTCATCTATTACCGTGGCTTGAACGATTTCCACTTCCGGTTGGCCAAACTGGCGAATTTCGGTTGGCATATCAAAACTGACAATCAACAATATAATGAGCAATGCATGCAATATTGTTGATGCGCCTCCGGCAAATAAATTTTGCAAAATAGATTGCTTCATCGTAATTACTGAGTTGCCGTTTCCGGACGTTGTGTTATCAAACCAACATTAGGAACACCGGCTTTTTGCAACAAAGCCATCGCCCCCACCACTTGTCCATAACTTGCTGAACTGTCGCCTTTGACCATAACAGGGGTCTGAGGGTTGCGGCGCAATACCGCCGAAACTCTGGCAACCAGTTCCTGTGCTCCGATACTTTGATCCTGATTATCACCAACAGAAGCATAGTAGTTACCAGCGGCATCCACTGAAATGACCAGTGGTTCAAGATTTTCCGGTGCTTCCACCGGATTGGCATCAGCTTGGGGTAAATCAACCTGAACCCCTTGCGTCAGCATTGGAGCCGTAATCATAAAGATGATTAACAGAACCAGCATAACGTCGATATAGGGAACGACGTTAATTTCTGCCATAGGCTTGCGACGCAGACGTTGTTGTTTATGAAGCGCCATAGTTAGGCTCCGTTTTTAACCTTGTTGCCGTTGCAAAATTGAAGAGAATTCCTCAACGAAATTGTCATAACGACTAATCAGTCGTTCAACTTCATTTGAATAGCGGTTATATGCAACAACCGCAGGAATAGCTGCAAACAACCCCATCGCCGTAGCAATCAAAGCTTCTGCAATACCTGGCGCCACCATTGCAAGCGTCGCTTGTTGAACCTCACCCAATGCCCGAAATGAATTCATGATACCCCAGACGGTTCCGAACAGACCAATGTAGGGACTGGTTGAACCTGCCGTAGCCAGAAAAGGTAAGGAAAGTTCTAATTCATCCATTTCTCTGGATAAAGAAATCCGCATTACCCGTTGTGTGCCTTCTAATATGTAGGCGGAATCGGTTGAGGTTTTTTTCAGCCGAACAAACTCTTTGAATCCAGCCTCAAAAATGCCTTCCATACCTCGCCCGGAATGAGGTCTCGAGGTAATATCCTCGTATAGTCTGTTTAATTCATTGCCAGACCAGAACTTATCTTCAAATAAATCTGCATCACGTTTTGCTGCAACCAGCTCAGTGCGTTTTTTGAAAATAATAGTCCAGGAATACACTGATATCAGCAGCAAAATCAGCATAACAATCTGCACTAGCAAACTGGCTTCTGATATCAGGGCCATCAAGGATAGATCAGCATTCACTTTGCATCTCCGTCAAAATAAAAAAAGGTATCGGGCACGGTTTAAATCGTTTTGCATCTAAACAAGCCACTCTGACTGACGCACTGCACAACAGTTCGTCATCACGCAGCACTGATTGTTCAAACTGCATGCTTGCACCGCTCGTTTGTGTCATTTCAGTTCGAATTACTAAGGCATCATTAAATCGTGCCGGGCGACGAAAATTGATTTGCATCGAATGGACTGCAAATAGGCAATTATGTTCGTCTTTTAAAACATTTTGCTCAAAGCCAAGCTGACGTAACCATTCGGTTCGGGCCCGTTCCATAAACTTCAGATAATTTGCGTGATAAACCACACCACCACTATCTGTATCTTCGTAATACACTCTTACTGGCCAATCAAACGACTGCATTAATCACCTGTAAGATCGAGATCTGGTGTCAGCCCCAAATGCAGAAATGCTCGTTTGGTAGCAATTCGTCCCCGTGGCGTCCGCATAATAAAACCCTCTTGTATCAGAAAGGGCTCTATCACATCTTCTATTGTTCCACGTTCTTCACCGATGGCTGCAGCCAGATTGTCCAAGCCCACCGGTCCACCGGAAAACTTTTCAATTATCGCCAGCAACAGTTTACGGTCCAACATATCAAAACCGAACTTATCAACATCCAGCAGATCCAGTGCCTGCCGAGCAATTTCTGTCGTAACAACCCCATCAAATCGTACTTCCGCATAGTCTCTTACACGGCGCAGTAACCGATTGGCAATCCTCGGTGTTCCGCGTGAACGATGAGCAATCTCACCGGCTCCGCTGATATCCAGTGTCACACCTAATATGCGTGCACTTCGCTGCACAATCGTACTTAAATCAGCAACATTATAAAATTCCAAACGCTGCACTATGCCAAAGCGATCCCGCAAGGGCGAGGTTAGTGACCCCGCTCGTGTTGTTGCTCCAACCAAGGTAAAAGGTTCGAGATCCAACTTGATTGAACGTGCTGCCGGTCCTTCACCAATCATGATATCGATTTGGTAATCTTCCATCGCCGGATACAACACTTCTTCAACCACCGGACTTAGTCGATGAATTTCATCAACAAACAATACATCATTGGGTTCAAGATTCGTCAATAATGCAGCCAAATCGCCTGGGCGTTCTAAAACGGGTCCCGACGTTTGCCGTAAATTCACTCCCATTTCATTGGCAATAATATGTGCCAACGTGGTTTTCCCTAGACCGGGAGGACCAAAAATAAGTGTGTGATCCAAGGCTTCCTTACGTTTTCGGGCAGCCGACACAAACAATTCCATCTGTTCACGCACTACTGGCTGGCCAATATAATCCTGCAAACTCAGTGGTCTGATAGCACGATCGACCCGTTCGTCATCATTTACAGTTTGCGGTGAAATAAAACGTTCATCCATGATTAATTTCGCTGCAATGCCTGTCTGATGATTTGCTCGGTTGTCATATCCTGTGCATCAAAACTACGGATCATTCTTTCTGCTTCGGCGGCTTTATACCCTAAAGCAACCAAAGCTTCCAGTGCTTCTTTTCGAGCACCACTGCCGCTCGGCATATTCGTGGTAATTTGCTCATCAAGCCCCATCGCCGAGCCCACTTCTTTGAGTCGGTCGCGCATTTCAATAATAAGGCGATCAGCTGTCTTTTTACCGACACCAGGCAGTCGAGTCAAACTTGCGGCGTCACCTTCCAGCACACTTCGCGCAAAACTATCAACATCACTGCCCGATAAAATCGTCAGTGCCAGTTTGGCTCCCACCCCATTTACTTTAAGCAAACTGCGGAATAATAATCGTTCTCGTTGGGTGGCAAATCCATACAATAACTGAGCATCTTCACGTACCACCAGATGTGTATACAGACTCACTTTTTCATTCAGTGGCGGCAAATTCACAAATGTCGACATGGGTGCAGAGACTTCGTAGCCGACACCTTGTACATCAATCACCAGTTCTGGTGGCTGTTTTTCGATAATAATTCCAGTAAGTCGACCAATCATCGGCTATAGCGTCCTCCTCGACGACGGCTGAGCCGCATTCCTGCGGGGAGTTTATTAGTGAGACTATCCAGTGCGGCATGATTTGCATGGGTGACCGCACAAGCCAGAGCGTCAGCAGCATCTTCCAGTGGCGCTTCTTTCAGCTGCAACATGACCGTCATCATATACTGGACTTGCTCTTTTTTGGCATGTCCATTTCCGACTACAGCTTTTTTTATTTGAGTTGCAGAGTATTCATGAACCAGCAGCTGTTGACTAACTGCGGCGCAGATGGCGGCACCACGAGCCTGACCAAGTTTTAAAGCTGAATCGGCATTTTTATGTAGGAATACTTGTTCAATAGCCATGATGTCTGGCTGATAACGCTGAATAATATCGGTCAGGCCTTCAAAGATCTGTTTCAGGCGATTGGCAAAGTCGCCGTCTCCCACCAGCAGTCTGCCGCTAATCACATGTTTAATTTGCTTACCATCAAGTTCTATGATGCCAAAACCGGTTTTCCGAGAACCAGGATCCACACCAAGAATGCGCGCCATAGTGTCGGCAATCAGCTACCTAGCTGCGCCATCACCTCATCGGAGAAATCAGCGTTCGAGTAAACCTGTTGCACATCATCCAGCTCTTCAAACGCTTCAATCATGGCGATGGCTTTTTGTGCATCATCCAGTTCCAAACTCACGGTAGTATCGGGATGCATGGTCACTTCTGCGGATTGCGCTTCCAGTCCCGCGGCATCCAGCGCATCTTTAACGACTGAATAGTCCTCCGGAGAGGTGAACACATCCACCGAACCATCGGCATTGGTGACGATATCTTCAGCACCGGCTTCCAGAGCGATTTCCATCACATCATCTTCAGAAATGTCATTGCCGAAACTGATAATGCCTTTTTGGTTAAACAGATAGGCAACCGAACCATCGGTTCCCATATTGCCGCCACGCTTACTGAATACATGGCGTACTTCGGCCACTGTGCGATTACGATTATCGGTCATGCAATCAACCATAATGGCGATGCCATTTGGGCCATAACCTTCATAACGAATTTCTTCATAAGCCGCGCCTTCCAGCTCACCTGCACCTCGTTTTGTCGCACGCTCGATAACATCTTTGGTCATATTGCTGCCCAAAGCTTTATCAATGGCAGCACGTAAACGCGGGTTAGTGGCAGGATCACTGCCCCCCATACGGGCAGCTACAGTAATTTCACGAATCAGCCGCGTGAAAAGTTTGCCGCGTTTGGCATCTTGCGCACCTTTTCTATGCTGAATATTCGCCCACTTACTATGACCTGCCATTTGGTACTAACCTCTTTGTTATTACGTTTAATACGGGTGTTAAGCAATTAAACCAGCGTATTCCAGTCGCGATAATATTCGCTACGGCCATACACCTGATCGAAATACATGCTTTGTAACTGTTCAGTGATTGGGCCACGTTTACCTTCACCGATAGGACGATTGTCCAGTTCACGAATCGGTGTAACTTCGGCTGCAGTACCAGTGAAGAATGCTTCATCACAGATATACACTTCATCGCGAGTAATACGTTTTTCTACGACTTTCAAGCCAATATCATTGGCCAGGCGCATAACCGTATCACGGGTAATACCTTCCAGTGCCGAGGTCAATTCAGGTGTGTAAAGCACGCCATCCCGAACCATAAAGAAGTTCTCGCCACTGCCTTCGGTAACAAAACCATTGGCATCTAATAACAACGCTTCGTCATAACCATCATTCACGGCTTCTTGCAAAGCCATCATTGAATTCATGTAATTGCCGTTGGCCTTGGCTTTACACATGGTGATATTGACATGGTGGCGGGTAAAAGATGACGTTTTAATGCGGATGCCGCGCGTCATATTTTCTTCGCCCAGGTACGACCCCCAGCTCCAGGCTGCAACCATTACATGGGTTTTAAGATTATCAGCACGAATACCCATGCCTTCAGACCCATAAAAACACATTGGACGAATGTAGGCTGAATCAAGTTTGTTTTCACGAACCACTGCCCGCTGTGCATCGTTTAAAGTTGCTTTATCAAACGGCATTTTCATGCCAAGGATCTTGGCACTACGGAATAGTCGGTCGGTATGCTCTTGCATACGGAAAATAGCAGTCCCAGCATCCGTTTTATAAGCACGGACCCCTTCAAAAACCCCCATACCATAATGCAAAGTATGCGTCAGTACATGGACTTTAGCTTCACGCCAAGGCACAAATTCGCCATCCAACCAGATAACGCCATCACGATCTGCCATTGTTACTGCTGCCATAATTACCTACTTTTTAGATACTTAAAATTGATTTCATACTGGTTCATCGCCTAACCAGTGTTGCCAAATTGCGTTTACTTGTTGCTGAAAATCGGCCACTTTGGCCACCGGCACCACTGCCGGTTGTTCCTGCAGAACACAATGATTTGCTTCGCTACGATAGTAACGATAAGCATCGGCGAGCATGGTTCCTTGCTGCTGAGTAAGCTTACCAGTCGCCACCAATGCATCCAAAATTCGGATATTATCGGTGTAAACCATCAAATCAGGCAAGTTTGCTGACCAAGCTAGTACTGCATATTGCACCATAAATTCAATATCAGTGATACCACCAACGCCCTGCTTAAGATCAAACATATCATCGACAGTCTTATCCAGTTGCTGGCGCATTTTCTGGCGCATTTCACTGACCTCTTTCGCCAGCTCAGTTTTGCTACGAGGTTTGGACAAAACTTGTTGGCGAATATTGCTGAATTGCTCTGCCAATTGTTGATCACCGGCCACACAACGCGCCCTCACCAAAGCCTGATGCTCCCAGGTCCACGCTTCCTGCTGCTGATAATCCGCAAACCCGGATATCGGACTGACTAATAAGCCGGAATTTCCTCTGGGCCGCAAACGCATATCTACTTCATATAACACTCCGCCGGATGTCACGGTATTTAAAATATGAATCATGCGCTGAGCCAGTCGAGTGAAGAACACCATGACATCAACCGACTTCTCACCATCCGTTACGCCCTCGCGCGCGTCATCAAATACAAAGACCAAATCCAGATCAGAACCGTAGCCCAGTTCCAGTCCACCTAATTTTCCATAGGCAATCACACTAAAACCACACTGCGACATATCAGTTGCATCTGCCATCGGAGGTAAGCCATGCCGACTACTCAAATATAACCAGGCCAACTGCAATGCCCGCTCGAGTTGCAGCTCTGCCAATTCGCTTAATTGATCACCGACGCGCATTATGGGCAATACTTCAGTCACATCCGCAGCTGCAACGTGTAAGGTGGCAATCTGACGAAATTCACGCAATAAGTTCATTTGTTGTTCAAGATCGGTATCTTCAGCAGCCGACAAAAATTGATTCAATAAAGCCTTTTGCTGCTCACGGCCGGGCACTTCATAAAGCGAACGCGGATCCAGTAACTCATCCAGCAATACCGGATAACGAGCTAACTGATGGCTAATTAACGGACTGGCCGCACATAGCTTGACCAGCTGCGACAAGGCCAGCGTATTTTCAACCAATAACGACATATACGCCGATCGCCGCATGATGGATTCAAGTAGCGGCATCATCCTTTGCAAACACCTATCCGGTTGTTCAGTTCCTGCTGCAGCCTGAACCAGTAAAGGCAGCAATTTTTTTAATCTGTCTCGGCCCGTTTGACTGAGATTTTTTACCGCACTTTGATCCAGTAATTTTTCAAGGGTCTGCTGTGACAATTGCGGATCGTGGTAACCCCATTTTTTCAGATATTCCTCTACTTCCGCTGCTCCAGCGGTTAACAAAGCGACGTTGTCTCCTGTTTCATCACCAGCCTGAGGGGCAGTAAGTAATTGCTCAAAATGCTCATGTACTTGTTGTCTATGTTCATTAAGTTTTTTGATAAACACTGACCAATTATCAAATCCCATAGTATTTGCCAGCCGTATCTGTGCAACCTCATCTTTAGGCAAAACATGAGTTTGTTGATCTGCCCAGGCTTGAATTCGATGTTCTGTACGACGCAAAAATACATAGGCATTTTTTAACGCGGTTACTGCATAACCCGACAATAACTTTCGTTCAGCCAACACATCCAGAATCGTCAAAATGGGTCGTTGCTGCAATGATCGGTCGCGACCACCATAAATCAGTTGAAATACCTGGCCGATAAATTCGATTTCGCGAATCCCACCCGCCCCTAATTTGATATTGTCTTCCATACCTTTGAGATGCAGTTGACCAGCAATCATTGATTTCATTTCCCGCAGTGAATCAAACATGCCGTAATCAAGATAACGTCTATAGATAAAGGGACGTAGCAGCTCATCAATGGCTTTTTTATCCTGTTCGCTACCCGTCAGAGGTCTGGCCTTGATCATCGCATAGCGCTCCCATTCCCTGCCTTGAGTCTGGTAGTAATCCTCTATTGCGTCAAAACTGGCCACCAATGCACCACTGTCACCAAATGGGCGTAACCGCATATCGACCCGAAAAACAAAACCATCCACAGTGACATTATCCAAAGCCTGTATCAGCTTGCGTCCTAATCGGGTAAAAAATTCCTCATTAGACAGGCTTTTTCTGGCTCCTTGGGTTTCACCGTCATCAGGATAGGTGAAAATCAAATCGATATCGGAAGACAGATTTAATTCACCCGCACCCATTTTCCCCATTCCCAGCACAATCAACTGCTGAACCTCACCAAACTTATTGGTGGGTGTCCCCAGCAATTCAGTTTGCCATTGATAAAGCTTGTTCAAAGCCTGTTCAACGCAGCAATCCGCCAAGCCAGTCAACTCACGCACCGTTTCAGCTAAATCGGCCCAGCCGACTAAATCTCGCCAAATGATCCGTACCATCTCACGCTGACGAAAAAAACGTAATTGCTGATGCAAGCTGACTTCGTCTTTTACGCTAGCAAGCCGGTGCTGCAGGCGTTGCTGATAGCCATCTTCTGCATAGGCAATCTCTAAATCACCGCTTTCCAGCAACTCAGCCATTCGTTGTGGTTGGCGTTCGCCCTGATTCAACACATAGTCACTGGCAGTCAACACCGTCATAGCAGTGCCAAGTAGATTTTGTTTACCTTGCAGAAGGGTTTGCCATGGTTCACTGAGTGATAGGGTCATGCTTGCCTCATTCGATTTTGCGATGCACAGTAGCTGAAAATGTGTCTAAACTAACAGAACATTTAGACTATCGCGATGTCAGAACCACGGAAATCACGATCAACTCGAACGTGTATTTTGTTATTGCCTGATTAACTTCCGTCTCGTCAAAGGAGACAATGATGGACAGCACAAAAAACGACGCACCACATTACAACCCGAAATGCATTTCAGATCGAATCGCCTTGGCAATTGTTAAGTTTATGCGTTTTTTTGCCGACGTTTTTTTCTCTGGTCGTTATGGACATCGTGCTGTTGTACTGGAAACGGTTGCAGCAGTTCCCGGCATGGTAGGAGGCGCATTGCAACACCTTCGCTCATTACGCCGTATGCTGGATGATGATGGTTGGATCGCCACCTTGCTAGAAGAAGCTGACAATGAACGTATGCATCTGCTGACCTTTGTGCATATTGCTCAGCCCAGTTGGTTCGAACGTGTGTTGATCATCATCGCGCAAGGTGTGTTTTATAATTTGTTTTTTATTTTGTATCTATTCTCTTCACGCATTGCCCACCGCATTGTCGGCTATCTCGAAGAAGAAGCCGTATACAGCTACACTGAATATTTAGCCGGTATTGACTCTGGCAAGTACGAAAATGTAGCGGCACCGCAAATAGCCATTGATTACTGGAAACTTCCGGCTGATGCCAGACTGCGTGACGTAGTATTAGTAGTAAGAGATGATGAGGCAAAACATCGGGATGTGAATCATGATTTTGCCAATCAATTGCAAACTGCATAAGATGCGACAGCTTGAATTGATCAATATTGACTGAATCTCAGGCTGCGCTGACAGACAAGGACGACTATGGCGACTTTACTTTATAGACTTAACAATGTGCCTGAGGATGAAGCGGAAGAAATTCGGCAATTGCTGGATGATAAAGGCTTTGATTTTTATGAAACTCAGGCCGGCTTTTTTGGCCTTGGGGTAGCCGCTATCTGGTTGGTTAATGACCAACAACTGCCGCTAGCCAAAGCAATTCTTGATGAATACCAAGCCAAACGCGCTATTGAACAACGCCAGCATTACGAAACATTGCGTGCCAGTGGCGAAATCCCTGGTTTTTTCCAATCCATTTTGCAGCATCCCTTCCGGTTTCTTGGCGTGCTTTTGTTAGTTGCCTTTGTATTAAGCCTGATGCTGATCCCATTCTGGAAAACCATACATCCTTAAGTCATCATTAACATGCTTGAATAAAAAAAGCCCCGCCTTTTGCAAGACGGGGCTTTTTTATGTGGACTTGATGTAACGAATTACATCATGCCGCCCATGCCGCCCATATCAGGCATTGCAGGAGCATCTTCTTTCGGTAACTCAGCAATCATGGCTTCTGTAGTCAACATCAAGCCAGCAACTGAACCGGCATTTTGCAATGCAGTACGCGTGACTTTTGTTGGGTCCAGAATACCCATTTCGATCATATCGCCGTATTCACCAGAAGCTGCGTTATAACCGTAGTTACCTGTACCTGCAGCCACTTCATTCAAAATAACAGAAGCTTCTGCACCGGCATTGGTTGCGATTTGACGTAAAGGCTCTTCCATCGCACGACGTGCAATAGTGATACCCATGTCTTGATCATGGTTGTCACCTTTCAGTTCGCCCAAGCTACCTTCAGCACGAACCAGTGCAACACCACCACCAGCAACAACACCCTCTTCAACAGCCGCACGAGTTGCATGCAATGCATCTTCTACGCGTGCTTTCTTCTCTTTCATTTCCATTTCAGTAGCAGCGCCAACTTTGATGACGGCAACACCACCGGCCAGTTTGGCAACACGCTCTTGCAGTTTTTCTTTATCGTAGTCAGATGAAGAATCAGCAATTTGTGCACGAATTTGCTCAACACGGGCAGTAATTTCATCAGGACGGCCAGCACCATCAATAATAGTGGTGTTTTCTTTGCTGACAGTGATTTTCTTGGCTTGGCCCAGATCATCCAGAGTCACTTTTTCCAGATTCAGACCGACTTCTTCAGAAATCACGGTACCGCCAGTTAACACAGCGATATCTTCCAACATAGCTTTACGACGATCGCCAAAGCCAGGAGCTTTAACCGCACAGACTTTCACAATACCGCGCATGTTGTTGACAACCAGAGTTGCCAAAGCTTCGCCTTCAACATCTTCAGATACAATCAGCAATGGACGGCTAGATTTAGCAACCGCTTCTAACGCTGGTAATAATTCACGAATGTTGGAGATTTTTTTGTCGTACAACAGAACATATGGGTCATCCAGGTTGGCTGACATTGTTTGTTGTTCATTGACGAAATATGGAGACAGGTAGCCACGGTCAAACTGCATACCTTCAACGACATCAAGTTCGTTTTCAAAACCACGACCATCTTCAACCGTGATAACGCCTTCTTTACCGACTTTTTTCATTGCTTCAGCAATGATGTCGCCGACGGATTTATCAGAGTTGGCAGAGATAGTGCCGACTTGAGCAATGGCTTTATCGTCATCGCAAGGTGAAGACATTCTTTTCAGTTCTTCAACCGCAGCTGTCACAGCTTTGTCAATACCGCGTTTCAGATCCATTGGGTTCATACCGGCAGTGACGGCTTTCATACCCTCACGCAGAATGGCTTGGGCCAGAACGGTTGCAGTGGTGGTACCGTCACCGGCAGCATCAGAAGTGTGCGAAGCCACTTCCTTAACCATTTGTGCACCCATGTTTTCAAATTTGTTTTCTAATTCGATTTCTTTAGCAACTGAAACACCGTCTTTAGTGATGGTCGGTGCGCCGTAGCTTTTATCCAAAATAACATTGCGGCCTTTAGGACCCAAGGTCACTTTAACCGCGTTGGCCAGCGTATTAACGCCTTTGACCATCAGCTGACGCGCGTCAGCGCCGAATTTGACTTCTTTAGCAGCCATTTTAAATCCTCTTTATAGCTATGTTTTAACGTAACCAGATATGAAATCGTTGGGAAGCTTAAGCTTCAATTACTGCAACGATATCGTCTTCACGCATGACCAGCAGTTCTTCGCCTTCCACTTTGACTTCGGTGCCGGCATATTTGCCAAACAGCACTTTGTCACCGACTTTGACAGCCAGAGGACGAACTTCACCAGAATCGGTAATTTTGCCGTTACCCGCTGCGAGAATTTCGCCACGAGATGGTTTTTCTGCTGCATTATCAGGGATGACAATACCACCAGCAGAGGTAGTTTCTTCTTCCATGCGACGAACAATCACACGATCATGAAGGGGACGAAGGTTCATTAGTTTTATCCTCCAAAAGTAACAAAAAATGACCAAGAAAATTCCAGGAACCCCTTTAATGGGGCTGCCTGAACAAACTTCAAGTGCCTGAGTTAAAAAATTTCTGAAAAAAGTCAGTTCAACGAAAAGGCTACGACACCAGGATTAGCGAATATGGCGTTGTTCGTCATCTTTAATGACTTCACCTTCAATAATGTCGTCACTTTGTGAATAACGACTGCGAGCTGACCATTGCTGACGGAATATCACGTTGCTGTTACGGATTAATTTCAACAGCAAAGCACGGCGTAACGCTGGAATGAGTAATAAGAAACCAACGGCATCGGTGACAAATCCTGGAATCAGTAAAAGAAAACCACTTATAAATAGAGCCATCCCTTCCAGCATTTCCAAAGCAGGCGTTTCGCCGCGGCTAATCGACTGCTGAGCACGTTGCATGGTAGCAAGTCCTTGCAACTTAACTAACCATGCACCTAAAACCGCCGTAGCAATCACAAATAAGATGGTCCAACCCGCGCCAATCACTTCGCCAACTTCTATCAAAACGTAAATTTCAGCGATTGGTACCAACAGAAATAGCAAAAACAGCCACTTGAACATGTTCTTTCCTTAACGGACATCAATATTTAATTAGGTTGGGGCTGATGTTGATTTTTCAAGCTTTTTTATCTGAAGCAGCCTGTCGCTTATTAACAACAAAAAATCACTTTTGTTGCTTTGTAACACAACTGTCATGGAAACATCATCACCCTGAAATATTCCAGCCTTATGGTGTGCGGGTCTTCGGACTTAAGACCGATTCGATTTACTAACTATGAGGATAGTCCCTTGAAACTGAAACCCACATCTCTATTAATCGCTGGTGCACTGATGGGTGCCGCCGTTTTACCTGCACAAGCAGACCCAATGGTCGACCTGCTGAAAGTGTTACGTGACAAGGGCACTATCAGCGCTGAAGATTACAGCTTGCTGGCAAATGCCGCTAAAGCAAAAGAAGAAAAAGCGACTGCTGAAAAAGAAGAAATGGTCAGCATCGTTAAAGAAGCTGAGAAAAAATCAGTTAATGTTTCTTTAGACAGCAAAGGTTTGAACTTCCAATCAGCCGATAAAGCTTTCACCGCCAACATCGGTGGACGTATTCATGCTGATTATGGCTTTATCAGTGATGATTATTTTGATCGCAATGCCGGCGGCACTGAAGTTGGTAATGCCTCTAAATTCCGTCGTGCCCGTCTTGGTATGGAAGGCACCATGTTTACTGACTGGCTGTATGGTGTGGAAGTTAACTTCGGAGCAAATAACGGCAACGAGTTCACTGACGTCTTCATTGGTTACCAAGGTTTTGAAAACACCACTATCAAATTGGGTCGTCACAAAATGCCTTCTGGCTTAGAAGAACTGACCAGCTCAAATCGTATTTCGACTATGGAACGCTCGAACCCAACTAATACTTTTGCTTTGGGTCGTTACAATGGTCTGACAGTTGCAACAAAAGGCTCTAACTGGACTGCAACCGCTGGTACATGGTTAGGTGATGGTGTCAGCGCCGGCGAGAACTTAGATAAAGATTCTGATTACGGTTATGCAGGTCGCGCAACATTTGCACCGATCCAGGAAAAGGACTCTATTGTTCACTTAGGTCTCAGCTATAACCATATTAAGTATGAAGATACTTTCTCAAGTGATTCTTTAGCAAACAACAATGGTCGTTATAGAGCTCGTCCAAACAACAACTTCTTTGATAACCGCCCAGTACAAGTCATTTATGCGGGTGTTGAAAGCGCAAATACCTACGGGCTGGAAGCAGCGACCATCCAAGGCCCATTCTCATTACAAGCTGAATATTTCAAACGTGACTTAGATCGTAAAAACTTTAAAGATGCTGATCTAGACGGTTGGTACGCATTAGCAACCTTTACTCTGACGGGCGAAACCCGCGGCTACCGTGATGGTGTAATGCGCACAATTTCACCTAAAAATGCTGTTGGTAAAGGCGGCTTCGGTGCATGGGAACTGGTTGCTCGTTATGACGAACTGGATGTGTTTGATAGCAGTGCATTCAATGACAATTTACCGGCCAACATCACTGGTGCCTTGGGCACTAAAAGTGAAATCTGGACTATCGGTGTGAACTGGTATGTCAATGACAATATTCGCTTTATGGCGAAC
>NZ_JAUSCC010000073.1 GCF_030651745.1 Methylophaga sp. | reverse complement strand
CTGGTCATTAATACAATGTCATCACATTGTGGCTGCAATAGGGTTCTGCAACGCTACATAACGTTTGCGACTCTCTTTAGTCACATTACGTTTGATTATTTACTTCGTCGCCCTGTCTCGTACATTTTTTGCTATTTGTTTTGCTGTAGCCAGACGTGGGAACCATTTATTCTCAAAAACAAGCTCCGTTTTAGGGAGCCCTGCATCACTGAACCCCTGTTCAGCGTATTCAAATTCGTTTCGTGTCCTCGCCGCATCAACCCCATTCCTAGGGGGCGCGACGTTTGCTTTAAGTCTGATCTATAGAAAGTCGGTATACTGACCTCATTTTACCTACAGACCAACGGCGAAATATATCAGTCTGCAACCACATCAGCAAGAAATAACCTAACATTAAATTTATGGCCAATTCCTCACAAGCAGCACCAGCAGTTCAATTTATCGATATTCGGGCCGATCAGGCTGGGCAGCGTATTGATAATTTTTTGATTACATTGGAAAAAGGTGTTCCCAAAAGCCGGATTTATCGTGCGTTGCGCAAAGGCGAAGTGCGAGTCAATAAAGGTCGTATCAAACAAACCTATCGTCTGCAGGCCGGCGATCAGGTACGAATTCCCCCGCTACGCGTCAGCGAAAAAGTCATCATCACTGATTTATCAGATTCACTTACCGATGCGCTTGAACAATCTATTCTAATGGAAGATGACGCATTGCTGGTGATTAACAAGCCTTCCGGTTTGGCAGTCCATGCTGGTAGTCAGATTCAATTAGGTGTTATCGAAGCTATGCGCATTATCCGCCCGGATAATCGGTTTGTAGAATTGGTGCACCGTCTGGATCGCGATACTTCAGGTTGTCTGGTCATAGCAAAAAGTCGCGAAGCACTGCTGAATCTGCAGGAACAGATGAAAAACTCTGAAACCGATAAGCGCTATCTGACATTAACCAAAGGCCGTTGGCCATCAACGGAAAATATCGTTGACCTGGCATTGCAAAAAAATTCATTAAGCTCTGGCGAGCGTATGGTTGTACCGGATGTGAACGGTAAAAAATCCAAAACCCTGTTTGAAGTAAAACAGGATTTTGCTGGATGCCAGCTGGTTGCTGCCAAACTTTATACCGGCAGAACACATCAGATCCGGGTTCATAGTGCCAGTCAGTCACATCCGGTTGCCGGCGATGAAAAATACGGTGACCGTGAATTTAATAAACGTCTTAAGCAGTTCGGCTTGAAACGCATGTTTTTGCATGCCTGGCAGCTGTCCATCAAGCATCCAATAACTGATGAGCCAATGACCTTTCATGCCGAATTACCCGACGCATTAAATGATGTTTTAAAGCAACTGGAAGCCCAGTCATGAGTCACTATCAACTGATCGTCTTTGATTGGGATGGCACACTGATGGATTCCACCAGTCATATCGTATTCTGTATGCGGGAAGCAATCCACAAACTGCAGTTATCCCCCTTAACCGACACAGCTATCAGCCAGATTATTGGCCTTGGGTTATCTGAAGCCGTTCGTACGTTGTATCCGCATAGTTCAGATGCAGATATCCAACGACTGGCAATGGCTTATCGCGACATCTGGCTGGATCATCCACATGAATCACCGATGTTTGATAATGCCGTTGAGTTATTGCAAAAACTGGCAAATCAGAATATTTTCCTCGGCGTGGCAACGGGTAAAGGTCGGCGCGGCCTGGATAAAGTGCTGGCGGAAACCGGTTTGGCTGATTTATTTACAGCAACACGTTGTGCGGATGAATGTCATTCCAAGCCTCACCCGCAAATGCTGGAACAATTAATCGACTTCTGCGGCGTTAAAGCCGAGGATACGGTTATGATTGGTGACACCGAATTTGATTTACTGATGGCTCATAATGCCAAAGCAAAAAGTGTTGCCATCACTCATGGCGCGCATGCTTTGGACCGGCTTGAAGCCTGCAAACCATTGCATATCGTTAATGACTTGTACGCATTGGATGATTGGTTGCATGGTAACAACGTGCGCTTTTGATTATGATGTCACCCACTCACTTTACTGTTCAGGATGAAACATAATGGCAACTTTTGGCGACTTCCCACCGGAACACAAGCAAGAACCTCAAAATGATGCATCGCAAAACGACAAATGGGAACGCAAACTTTTACAAGATCTTGCTTTTGCTGCCATAAAAGAACAACGCGCCTCACGTCGCTGGGGTTATCTGTTCAAATTTTTAATCCTGCTTTACCTGGTTGCCATTTTTCTTGTCACCAGACCTTTCGGTGGTTCCTCGTTACCATCAGGAGCCCATACCGCTTTGGTTGAAGTAAGCGGCGTGATCGCACCAAACACTGAAGCCAGTGCAGATCGCATTGTGACCGGTATTCGCGATGCATTTGAAAGCCCACAGGCCAAAGGCTTGATCCTGCGCATGAACACACCTGGCGGCAGTCCGGTTCAATCGGGCGTTATCAATGATGAAATTACTCGGCTGCGGGCAACACGTCCCGACTTCCCTGTCTATGCCGTCATTCAGGATGTATGTGCCTCTGGGGGGTATTACATCGCGGTTGCTGCTGATGAAATTTATGCAGACAAAGCCAGTATTGTCGGTTCCATTGGCGTACGTATGGATAGTTTTGGTTTTACCGAAGCAATGGATAAACTTGGCGTTGAAAGACGTTCGTTAACTGCCGGTCAAAATAAATCTTTCCTTGATCCGTTTATGCCGTTAAAACAGGATGATGTTGATCATGCGCATGAAATGCTTAATAACATTCATCAGCAGTTCATTGATGTAGTCAAAACTGGTCGTGGTGAACGCTTGAAAAATAATGATGAGATTTTCTCTGGTTTATTCTGGTCCGGTGAACAAGCGCTTGAGTTGGGCCTGGTTGACGGTCTTGCCAATAGCAGCACGGTTGCCAGAGATATAATTGGTGCCGAAGAAATTGTTGATTACACGCCTCGTCCTAGCTATCTGGATCGCTTTGCCGGCAGTCTGGGAGTCAAAATCAGCGAAGCATTGATCAGCAGTCAGTATTGGAATCTGCGCTAATGACAAGCGGCCATCATGATGAACTAGCAGCAAAGGCGCTGGCCGAACGTCAGGAATTGTTTCGCTATGCTGATATGAACCATCCTTTGATTGCCTTGTTATTCAAAGAGGCATCATTAGAAAAACTCACCCCTGATGAACCGGATACAGCATGGCTCTAACCGCGCAATCACTGGTCAATAAATCCCTGGAACTGGTCTCGCCGCCCAGTACCTATGCGCGGTTGGATGAATTAATTAATGATCCTGATAGTGCGATTGGCGATATCAGTAAAGTCATCAATACCGATCCCGCGCTGACCACACGTTTATTAAAAATCGTGAACAGCCCGTTTTACGGTTTTCCATCGCAAATCAACACCATTTCCCGAGCCATTACCGTTATCGGGATCCGTGAGCTGACCCATCTGGTTCTGGCAACCTCTGTGGTCAATGCTTTTACTGGTATTCCCAAAACACTGATTGAAATGAATACCTTCTGGCGACACAGCCTGGCTTGTGCTATCTGCGCCAAATTACTGGCTGAAGCTGCAGGACATAAACAAAGTGAGCAGTATCTGATTGCAGGACTGTTACACAATATCGGTAGCCTGGTGTTGTATCAGTCGGTGCCTGAGCTGGCGGCTGAATCGATCAAAAGCGCCCGCTTTGGCCATGAGGTTTTACATCTGGCAGAAAAACGGGTGATCGGTTTTGATCATACCGAAGCAGGTGAAGCGTTAATTCAAGCGTGGCGCTTACCCGAGTCATTAGGGTTTGTAGCCAGACACCATCATCAACCTGTGGCATCAGGCTATGCAGTAGAAGTCTGCATTGTGCATGTTGCTGATGTGATGGTCAGCGCCGTACCTTTTGGTCACAGTGGGGATATGCATGTACCACCACTTGATCCTGTGGCATGGGAAAGATTGGGGTTGTCCCCTGAAATAATTCCACCGTTATTACGTAAAGTCGCCATACAATTAGAGCATTTGGCAGCAAACTTATTATAAAAATCTAACTTAAACGAACAGCAAACTAGTAAGAGGCAAACATGAGAACAGTATTACTTGGCGCGCCGGGTTCCGGTAAAGGCACTCAGGGTGTTTTTCTATCGAAAAAATTCGATATCCCCCAAATTTCAACCGGCGATCTGCTGCGTGCTGCCGTCACCGCAGGTTCTGAGTTGGGTAAACAAGCTAAATCCGCCATGGATGCCGGTGCTCTGGTATCTGATGAAATCGTGATTGGCCTTATCCGCGAACGTTTAACCCACGATGATGCCAAGAATGGTTATATCCTCGATGGTTTCCCCCGCAATATTGCTCAAGCCGAAGCACTGGATCAAATGCTTGCTGATTTGGGCCAACCATTACAAGGTGTGGTGTTGCTGGATGTGCCATTCAATGAGCTGATGCAACGTTTAACCGGCCGTCGTACCTGTAAAGATTGTGGCGCCATTTTTAACGTACATTTATCGCCACCGGCTGAAGAAGGTGTCTGTGATAACTGTGGCGGTGAATTATTCCAGCGTCAGGATGATAACGAAACCACCATCGAAAATCGTTTGAAAGTTTATGAAGAGCAAACCGCGCCACTGGTCGGTTTTTATCAACAGCAAAACAAGCTGCACACCATTAAAGGTACCGGTGATATTGATGCCATCACCGATGCAGTCGGTGCTATTTTCGACGACATCTGATCTGTATTAGCACGATGGCAGTTATTCTGGCCACCGGCATTGCTACGCTGGATATTATCAACGAAGTTGCCAGTTATCCGGCTGAAGATGATGAAGTTCGGGCATTATCACAACGCATCAGCCGTGGTGGTAATGCCAGCAACACCCTTTGTGTATTGAGTCAGCTGGGCCATCAAAGTTATTTGGCGGCAACCTTAATTGATGAAGCTGACGGGCATATTATCGAAGCCGATCTAAATCGCTATAAGATTAATACACAGTTTTGCCCTCGTCTGAATCAAGGCAAAATGCCAACTTCTTATATTACGTTGAATCGTCAAACTGGCAGTCGCACTATCGTGCATCACCGTGATTGCCCGGAATTAAGTTTTACCAGCTTTCAACAGATCGACCTGAGTTTGTTTGACTGGCTGCATTTTGAAGGTCGGAATATTACTGAGCTGGATAAAATTCTGCGATATTGCGGTCAAAATGCTCCAAATGTGCCTATCTCCGTTGAAATTGAAAAACCTCGTGATGATATTACGAGTTTGTTCGATTTGGCAGACTGGCTGTTTTTCTCCAAACACTATGCTGAGGCAAAAGGCTATCATTCTGCACGGGATTTGTTCGTCGATCTTGGCAGTTCCCGCCAGGCAACCTGCACTTGGGGCGATCAGGGCGCTTATGGCTGGCAAAATGGTGAAATGATTTATTCAGCTGCAGCAAAAATTGATCATATCGTTGATACGCTAGGAGCTGGCGATACGTTCAATGCCGGTATGATCGATAGTTTGCTAACACAAAAAAGCCTGAACGACAGTCTGCAATTTGCCGGTCGGCTAGCCGCCAGAAAATGTCAGCAATACGGTTTTGAAAATCTCGTTAACTCATGATGAAAAAATTAGTTTGTCATATCAAAGATCTGAAAGACCATCAAAGCTATGGCTTTCAAATTCCATTAGATGAAGTAGAACTGGACATTGTCGTACTTCGACAAGGCAAGCAGATTCGTGCCTATCTGAATCATTGTCCGCATTTGGGCATTCCACTGAACTGGCAGCCAGACAAGTTTTTATCGCTGGAAGAAACTCATATTCAATGTTCCACCCATGGCGCGTTATTTACTTTGGAAGAAGGATATTGTATTTCCGGTCCTTGCCGTGGACAGAGTCTGACAGCCCTGCAGACAGAAATTGATGAGCTGGGAAATCTTTACCTGGTTTCAGAGCAATAAAACACGTATTGCCTCGCGTAACTGTCCAAGCAGTTCCTGTTTACCTTTGAGATTAAGTTGCCTGCAGACTACTGCTATCGGTTGCTGCTGCAAAACAAATCGTAAGCAGATCGATTGCAATAATGACGGCATTGATAAAAATCGCTGCTGCGCCACGCAGTTCAACACAAACTTCCGAATGGCTATCTGACATGCATCGTAATGGCGTTTCTGGAAAGCAAAAGCAGTAATTTCTTCTTCATCAATCGCACTAAGTGGCAATTCTGATTCTGGCAGCATTTGCGTCAGTATTGGTATCAACCCGCTTTCCAGATGGGATAACTGGCCGTGCAATAACTCAGGCCACTGCTGAATAAGTCGTTGCTGGGTTTGCTCAACCAATTGTTGACCAGCTTCACTGACTGGTTTTGCCAGAATCGCAGCATGGCGACCACTGACATGGTCACTGTGAGCCCCCACCCGCAATAATCGATAATCACTGTTTTGCCAAAACCGCAGCAGCGTCTCACTTGCAGCAAAACTGCAACCTAATATGTCAGTGTTTTCCGGTAAATGACCTGTCACAGCATTTAATAAATACTTGCCAATGCCACGATTCTGCAATGCAGGATGGACAGCAATTCGTACAATTCTCTGATAATGATATTCACCGGCGATGCTGATACCGGAGTGTGCCAGCAAGGTTTGTGGCAGCAGATGACCATTTAATCGGCGTTCACCGGCAAATACCGCTGCAGCCAGTCGTGGGTTAATCGGGCCTTCGACCGCCAACCAGACACTGGCAACCAGTTGCTGTTGATTAAACACTCCAAGTAACCACATATCTTCACGATCCAACAGCATTTGCAGATCGGAAGGTCGAGTACGGTAATGCGCCATAACCATCAGCCCAAAACACTGTCTCAACAAGACTTCGTCGTGTAATAATTCTGCCGCTGTCAGTTTTTTTACCTGTAGTCGATCGATACCAAGATCAACAATCAACTCTTCGGCAATTGGCTCGGCGTCCAGTAAACACAGTTCAAAGCTGAATTGCTCCAACACGTCACCCAGATCCCAACGCACTGGCTGGATTAATTCAATCTGCCGCCACCCCGGTGAGTGCTGCTCAAGAATCTGCTGGAACTGCAGTTTAAATCCACGTCCACTGCCCTCGTAACCATGCAAAGTCGTTGCAAAAATGATGCGTGAATAGCGCTGCAACATCAGCGTTAACATCGGCAAGGTCAAAGCAGCAGCTTCATCGACCAGCAATACATCCGCCTCGAGTTCGTTTTCCAGCAGAGCATCTGGTGCAACAAACTGAATCTCACACTCATTCCAGAATAGTTGTCCATGGCCTAACTGGGCATCTGCCAGTTCTTTAGCAGCATGTTTAAACAAGGTATCGACACTGGCATAACTGGGTGCCGTGACTACGATCTTTTGTTTGCCCTGTCTGAGCAACTCTGCAGCGGCAATGCCCAACAAAGCAGTTTTGCCGCGTCCTCTGTCAGATGTAATCACCAAAGGTCGACGTCGATGACCAAATGCCGTTTTGTGCAACAGACTTAATGCATTCTGTTGATCAACTGTGAGTTTAAACGCAGCGGATGCCGCATGCTTTTCTGGTCGAAAATCCATTGGCAAAATCTGACCCGGTAACCAGTGATGAAATTCCGCGAAATCCATCAGATAACGTTCGACAATCAGTTCAAATCGCTGATACCAGTTAGATCCCGGATTGGTTTCTGGCAACAGCATAACCAGAATTCCACCAGCACGCAGAGTGCCGATAATGGCAGCGAAGCTGTCAGCGTTAAACTCCTGCAACGCGTCAAAAACCACTACATCAAATTCACGGCCGAGAAATTGACGAGCTTGTTTCTGAGCATATTTACCGGCAGAAACCTGAGAAGAATGCGTCAGCCAGATATGCTCTGTGGTTTGCCAGACGGCCAATAAGGCTTCAACGGTTTGATGACAAAGTTGCACATCGCCTTTAACCAGCAGGCAGCGGCGTAATGGCAGACTCAACGTCATTAACCCTCGGGAAGTTTAATAATGAGGTGGCGGCGGTTCTTCCGCCTGCTGAACCAATTGATCGGCTTGCAGCGCTTCCACCTGACCAAGCAGTTTTTCCATGCGACGTTCCAATCGATCAATTTGCTGTTGCTGATCAGTGACCACCTGGTTCAGTTGCTCGATAACCCCGTCCTGAAACGCCATACGGGTTTGTAAATCGACGATTTCTTCATGCATGGTGACACACCCTCAACTTTTAATGGTTGTATTGACTGACACACACCACACTTTAGAGAATGGTTTTTGTGGTTTCAACATCAGTCATCACCATCATAAGACAAGGCCGGTGCCAACCAACGCTCAGCATACTCTAGTGTCCAGTTTTTGCGTTTTGCATAATCCTTGACCTGATCTTCACTGATTTTACCAAGACCAAAATAACGTGATTCAGGGTGGGCAAAATAGAAGCCGCTGACCGCTGCTGTCGGCAACATGGCAAAGCTTTCCGTTAAGGTCATACCAATTCGTTTTTCAACATCCAGCAAGTCCCATAACAGTCCTTTTTCAGTATGGTCGGGACAGGCGGGATAACCGGGTGCTGGACGAATGCCCTGATATTTCTCATCAATCAGATCTTCGTTTTCCAGTTGTTCATCTTTTTTGTAGCCCCAGAATTCCTTGCGTACCCGTTCATGCATACGTTCGGCAAAGGCTTCAGCCAGACGATCGGCCAGCGCTTTTAACATGATGCTGTGGTAGTCATCATGATCTTCCTCAAAGCGTTCAATATGTTCGTCAATGCCAATACCTGCAGTGACGGCAAACGCACCGATATAATCCTCGACACCACTGTCTTTCGGTGCGAGGAAATCTGCCAATGCCGCATTAGGTCGGCCAGGTGGTTTTTCCGCCTGTTGACGCAAGGAATGTAATTTCATTAATACCTGCTGACGGCTGTCATCAGTATAAATTTCTATATCATCATCACCAACACTGTTGGCTGGAAACAGACCAATCACGGCGCGTGCTTTCAGCCATTTTTCATCGACAATTTGTTTAAGCATTTCTTTCGCATCTTCAAACAAATGCGTGGCATGTTCACCGACAATTTCATCGGTCAGGATACGTGGATATTTGCCGGCGAGTTCCCATGACTGGAAAAATGGCGTCCAGTCGATACGATCCACCAGCTCCTGCAAGGGATAGTCATCAAATACCTGAATCCCGGTTTGAGCCGGTTTAACAGCTTGATAGGCTGGCCAGTCAATCTTGGTTTTATTGGCTCTTGCCTGTTTGAGTGTCAGTAAACGCCGCGTTGATTTACGACCTTTATGCTGCTCACGTTTACTCTGATAGTCGGTTTTAATTTTGTCGACAAAATCATCACGGGTAATTTTACTGACCAGATTCTGTGCCACACCAACTGCACGCGACGCATCTTTTACATAAATGACCGGACCATGATAATTAGGGTCAATCTTCACTGCGGTATGGATCAGCGAGGTGGTGGCACCACCAATCATTAAGGGAATTTCAAAGCCGAGACGCTCCATTTCCTTGGCCATATGCGCCATTTCTTCCAGCGATGGAGTAATCAAACCTGACAAGCCGATAATATCGACCTGTTCCGCTTTAGCCACTTCAAGAATCCTGACGGCAGGCACCATCACGCCGAGATCTACAATCTCAAAGTTATTACACTGCAACACCACACCGACAATATTCTTGCCGATATCGTGAACATCACCTTTCACTGTGGCCATCAGAATCTTGCCGTTACTGCTGCTGACGGTACTGTCATCTTTTTCCAGCTCGATATACGGCATCAGATAGGCGACAGCTTTTTTCATCACGCGGGCGGATTTGACCACCTGAGGTAAAAACATTTTGCCTTCACCGAACAAATCCCCGACCACATTCATGCCGTCCATTAACGGCCCTTCAATGACCTCTAGCGGTTTGGCATATTCCTGACGCGCCAGCTCGGTGTCTTCCTCGACAAAGTCGGCGATGCCTTTAACCAGCGCATATTCCAACCGTTTAACCACCGGCAGACTGCGCCATTCAAGATCTTCTTTTTTCTCAACACTGCCATCGCCTTTGTATTTATCAGCGATTTCCAATAAACGATCAGTGGCATCCTGCCGGCGGTTTAAAATAACGTCTTCTACCCGTTCCCGTAATTCATCAGGTAAATCGTCGTAAATGGCCAGCTGACCGGCATTGACAATCCCCATATCCATGCCGGCTTTGATGGTGTGATAGAGAAACACTGCATGAATTGCTTCACGCACCGGATTATTACCACGGAATGAGAATGACACGTTGGAAACACCGCCACTGATCATTGCATGTGGCAGGCTTTGTTTGATATCACGGGTAGCTTCAATAAAGTCGACCGCATAATTGTTATGCTCATCAATACCGGTGGCGACCGCGAAAATATTTGGATCGAAGATGATATCTTCGGCCGGGAAATGCACTTTTTCGGTGAGGATCTCGTAACTGCGGGTACAGATTTCGCGTTTACGTTCCCGGGTGTCGGCCTGACCGTCTTCATCAAATGCCATTACTATCACTGCTGCGCCGTAACGACGTACCAGCTTGGCCTGCTCAATGAATTTCTGCTCGCCCTCTTTCAGGCTGATGGAGTTGACGATGCCTTTGCCCTGAATACATTTCAGACCGGCTTCGATGATCTCCCATTTAGAGGAGTCGATCATAATCGGCACCCGGCTGATATCAGGCTCGGCAGCAACCAGATTAAGGAAAGTTACCATCGCATCCTGCGAATCCAACATGCCCTCATCCATATTGATATCGATGATCTGCGCGCCGTTTTCCACCTGCTGTCTGGCAACTTCCAGCGCAGTATCGTAATCGCCTTCTTTAATCAGTTTGGCAAAGCGTAATGAGCCAGTCACATTGGTGCGCTCACCGATATTCACAAACAGGCTTTCCGGTGTGATGGTCAGTGGTTCCAGACCACTTAAACGACAATAATGTTTATTTTCGACCCGCTGGCGTGGTTTGACACCTTCGACAGCTTCGGCAATAGCTTTGATATGTGCCGGCGTGGTGCCACAGCAGCCACCGATAATATTTAAAAATCCGGCTTCAGCCCATTCTTTGATATGAATCGCCATGGCTTCCGGTGATTCATCATATTCACCAAACTCATTTGGCAAACCGGCATTGGGGTGGGCACTAACGTAAGTAGTGGCGATATTCGACAATTCTTCAACGTATTGACGTAGCTGCTCCGCGCCCAAAGCACAGTTCAGACCAATCGATATCGGTTGCACATGTGACAGCGAATTCCAGAAGGCTTCAGCGGTTTGCCCGGAAAGTGTACGGCCACTGGCATCGGTAATAGTGCCGGAAATCATCACCGGCAAATGCACATTATGTTGTTCAAAATACTGTTCGATAGCAAACACCGCAGCCTTGGCATTCAAGGTATCAAACACAGTTTCCACCAACAGCAAATCACTGCCGCCATCCACCAGACCACGAATCGCTTCCAGGTAGGCTTCGACTAACTGATCAAAACTCACATTACGGAAACCGGGATTGTTTACATCTGGCGAAATACTGGCGGTACGATTGGTAGGACCTAAAACACCAATGACAAAACGTGGTTTATCGGGGTTGCTGGCAGTAAATTCATCAGCCACTTCACGGGCCAGTTGCGCAGAGACTTTATTCAGTTCATAAACCAGATGTTCCATCTGGTAATCCGCCATGGCAATTGAAGTGCCATTAAAGGTATTGGTTTCGACAATATCAGCACCGGCTTCAAAATAAGCCCGATGAATATCCCGAATGATCTGCGGCTGGGTCAAGGACAGTAAATCGTTATTGCCTTTAACATCACAGGGATGATTGGCAAACCGTTCGCTGCGGAAATCCGCTTCGCTCAATTTGTAACTTTGCAGCATGGTGCCCATGCCACCATCCAAAATCAGGATCTTTTGTTCAAGCAGGCTGCGGATTTGATGAGAAGCTGTGGTCAAAACGGTTTTCCTGTCAGGCAGTTAGAGGGTCTGTTTATCTTTCATAGCCACCACTGCTGGAGGCTCATTTTCGTCCAACAAGGCGGAAATGATGTGGTGTAGTTGTTCTACATAAGTCATTTCCAACGCCGTGGAGCGGAATGAGTCCCAGCCCTACGGGTTGTGGCTGAAAATGCACCACTCTGCGTTGCTCGTCATTTATTTAGAACGACTAAACTGCATTCCTCGCGCCTTGATTAGTGCATTTTCAATCACAACAGAGGCGGCAATGAAAGACAAACAGACCCTAGTTAAAAAAAACACCTGATTATAACAGATACTCCCAGCGCTTCTGCCATGTTCAGACTGATTAATCGAACATGGCAGCAATGCAGGTGTTGGTGGCTACAGTGACCGTAAAGTAGAGACAGAATCTCTTTGCTGAGTTTCAGCGGTTTATTATTTATTCATCATCTTATGCAGGCTGTCCAATAACTGAGAAGGCACCGGAAAAACAATGGTGGAGCTTTTATCTCCGGCAATTTCCGTCAGTGTTTGCAGATAACGCAGTTGAATTGCGGTAGGTTGACGAGCCAGTTGTTCAGCGGCCTCCACCAGTTTACCGGAAGCCTGAAACTCACCATCGGCATGGATGACTTTGGCGCGGCGTTCACGTTCTGCTTCGGCCTGTTTGGCAATCGCCCGAATCATGCTCTCATCAATGTCTACGTGCTTGATTTCAACATTGGAGACCTTGATACCCCACTGATCGCTTTGCCGATCCAGAATCGTCTGAATATCATCGTTCAAGCGATCGCGCTCCGCCAACAACTCATCCAGTTCATGCTGCCCCAATACGGAGCGTAAGGTTGTCTGCGCCAATTGCCCGGTGGCTTCCATATAGTTTTCCACATTGATAATGGCTTTTTGCGGATCCACCACCCGAAAATATAAGACGGCATTGACCTTAACCGACACATTATCTCTGGTGATCAAATCCTGAGAAGGTACATCCAATACCAAAGTCCGTAAATCTACTTTGACCATCTGTTGAATCAGCGGAATCACCACTATCAACCCCGGCCCTTTCACTTTATAAAACCGGCCCAATAAAAAGATTACGCCACGCTCATATTCCCGCAGTACCCTGAAAGTACTGAGAATCAACGCGACGATCATTAGTGCAATTACGATAATGAATGTTTGCATGTTCATTGCTCCTTGATTGCTTCCACATGTAGGACAAGACCATCACGTGCAACTATCCTCAGCATCTGTCCTTTGCCAATATGTTCTGTACTATAAGCCTGCCACTGCTCGCCCATCGCATAGACTTTTCCATGGCCGGTAAAATCTTCTCTGGCCTCTGCCTGCGCGCCGATAATGGCTTCCTGTCCACTTACCACCATGGTTTTTCGGGCACGCAATGCCGCACCAATAACAAATACAAAAATAGCCAATGAGGTAACAGCCAGTGCAGCGATTAATGGCATGGAAATCTGGTATGCCGGTAACTCACTATCCATCAACATAATCGAACCGAAAATAAAGGCCAGTAAACCTCCGATTCCGAGTATTCCGAATGAGGGACTGAATGCTTCCCCCATCATCAATCCAATCCCGACAATCAATAAGGCCAACCCGGCATAATTAATCGGCAACATATGTAATGCAAAAGCCGCCAGTAATAAGCAAATGACCCCGACAACACCGGCAACGCCCATACCTGGGTTGTAAAACTCCAGAATCAATCCGTAAATACCAATCATCAATAATATATAGGCGATATTGGGACCGGTAATCAGGCTTAATAACTCATAGCGCCAACCTGCTTCGATTTCAGTGAGTTCGATATTGTCCAGTTGCAGCGTCACACTGCCACTTTCCAGTATCACCTCTCTGCCATTCAAGCTCTGTAAAAGCTGTTGCAGATCTTTTTCCACCATATCGATCACACCTTTCTCGAGGGCTTCTGAGGCACTGAGATTGGCAGCTTCACGAACGGTTTCTTCGGCCCAATCCGCATTACGGCCACGAAGTTCAGCCAAACCACGGATATAGGCCACCGCATCATTCAGCATTTTTTTATCCATGGCATCGGGTGAGTTTTCTTTATCCTTATCTTTTTCAAAATCGGGAGAGATGCGACCTGGCTGCATTTTGACAGGTGTGGAAGACCCGACATTGGTTGCCGGAGCCATAGCAGCAATATGACTGGCATAGAGAATATAGGTACCTGCACTGGCAGCTCTTGAACCAGAGGGAGAAACATAGGTAGCAACAGGGATTTTGGCAGACAGAATGGCTTTGATGATGTCACGCATGGAAGGGTCCAGACCGCCCGGCGTATCCAGTTGTAATACCAGTAACTGAATATTTTCTTTTTCAGCCTTACGCAGCGTGCTGATAAAAAAATCAGCTGAAGCAGGACTGATTGCCCCCTGAATTGACAGCGTCCAGACTTTATCCGCGGCATAGGCATGGTTATGCCCAAACAACAGACAACTGATCACCAACATCATTGTGGCGAAATAACACTTGGTCATGACACTTTTCATAGCTTTTCTGTCTGGCTGGTGTCGATAAATCCATGGTGACGCAAACGCGTCTTAAGTGTCAAGATAAGTTGTAGTTAATCAATAATTTACAGATGATACTGTTAATTTGTGGCTGACAAACGGCAATGAATTTTCTGCACATCAAGTTGTCCAGATTTAATCCCGACAATTTGAAAGGATGATTTATGTCTGATAATCAAACTCTCCTCAATACCCCTCCTCGCGACCACTCCTTTGACAGCACTTTGGCTTTACATCAGGAAGGTTACGACTTTATCCGTAATCGTTGTCAACAAATGGATACGGATGTGTTTTAAACTCGCTTACTGCTAAAACCTACCATCTGTATGGTGGGTCGTGAAGCCTCGGAAATTTTTTATGACGAAAATAAATTTCAACGCAGTGGTGCTGCACCTAAACGACTGATGAAAACCCTGTTTGGTGAAAAAGGTGTGCAAGGTCTGGACGGCGAAGCACATCGGCGTCGTAATGCCATGTTTATGGATTTAATGACAAAACAATCACTGGATGAACTGGTCCAGATTAGCCACCGTTACTGGCTTGCAGCGATTAATGATTGGCAACAACGGGATTCACCTGTTGTTTTGAAAGAAGCGGCTGCTGAGGTGCTTACCCAATCAATCTGCCAGTGAGCAGGAGTACCGTTAGAACCAGATGAAATAAAACATCGTACTCACCAGTTTATTCGTATGATTGAAAGTGCCGGGAAAGTACTGACCATGGAAGTGGATTATGTCGTTCCAGCACAAAATCTGTTTTTGCCACCTAACAAAATGCCTACTTTGCCAGAAAGTGGTTTTATTATTTGTAAAGTAAAACCCTTTTCTGCTGCCGTTACAGCTGAAACATAAAAAAACGGGGAGGATCGATTCCTCCCCGTTTTCATTTCAAGGGAATGACTGAATCTTCAAGCGTGGGATAACTGATATATCCAACGAGAAATGGTTTCCAATTGCCTGCTATCTTCTTCAAGCGCCTGATTAAATTCTTCTGCCACATCCTGTAATCCCATATTGGTGAATAAGCCGTGCAGGGTATGCCATTCAGCATTATCGTTGGTAGCAAAGATCTGCACCGACTCCAAACATTGCAGGATAGTGGTATTTTTCTTACTGAAGACTTTAGGTATTTGCAAAGTTGACAGCAGTGTGGAGTCCATTTCAGGTATCCAGTCATCTGCATCAAAGCCTAATGTCTCGATTGCTTTTTTGAGCAACAGACTGTGCTCGACTTCCTCATCACGAAATTGTCGTAATTGATCCAAAGAAACAACCTTTCTTTGACCTTTTTGTAACGCGAGACATTTAAAAATAAGCGCTTCATAAAGCCTGACACTGGCACGTTCAAAAGCGAGACGTTGACCTAATTTTCGCAGTAACAATTCAGTATTATGCTGGTGCACCTCATTGATCACACCAACGGTTCCATCAGGAACGGCTTTACTCAACGCTTCGAAATCCATTTCATCAATTGTGAATTCAGGGTGTAGCAGTATTTTTGCTCGGCTGTTTTCCGATGCATCTGGGTTAGGTAAGTGGTCACCGGCAACTGTTTTAGAAAACCGGTTTTGTTGGCTGGTAATAGACTGACTATCAAGTTTTCTGGCATGTGGCATAGCAGCGTCCTTTATCTATTTGACCTTACATGTTGCGTTGTTAAATTAAAGCGGCGTCATAAAAGTCGACTATTCAACACCGCAGGCTCTTCCAAATTGAGCAATAAAATTATCGTCGATAACTATTTCATAATGATTTCAACGATAAGGGGTAGTGTTATCCGGATAAGTTGTACCAGGAACAACTGGCGTATTCCCCGCGGGAGCTCCGGTATTAGGTAAAGATGGATCCGTTGTTTGCGGGGTTTGTGGATTAACTTGAGTCGGTGGTGGCGGAGGCTCAGGGGTCATAACGGATCGTGAAGGAGGATTAGCCGGTAAAGGTTGTCTGGTTTGCGGGGTAATCGGTGTATTGGATTGATTCTGTCTGATTTCACTATCAATCCGGTTGTCGATTGGCTGCCCGACTTGATTATTTTGCTGTTGATTAATCGTTGAACGGTGGTCTTGGGGCTGGTTTAAATCCTCAGCTATGACCGGAGTTGCAAAATATAGGGCCGATACCGCTAATGGAACAAATAACTTTTTAAACATTTCTCTAATCCTTTATTGCAATGTATCTGTCAAAATGACAGCTTGATATAACCAATTGTTTCAAAAATAATTCTCTTAATTTACTTTGTTAATCATTTAAGTTGTTCTATGGCAGATTCAATCCACACCCGATGGTGACGCACATCCCCCAAGGCCTGTTTCAACATAAGTTGAATATAGCCGGGAAAGACTTCTTCATTAGCATTTTCATAGAGCTTGTTAGTTAAACTCTCGTTCAACAACATGGCTTGCAAAACAGCTTTATCCCCACCAATTCCAGCAATGATTACCGGGCCTTTAGTTAAAAACTGCTTGAAATCTGCTCCTTTGGGAGGTGTCCCCCCTTCTTGGATAATCGCATCACACAATTGCATCAAATGCTGTTCATGTTCACTGAGAAACTCGGTCATTGTGGCCCGATAGTCGAGATTTTCTATACGTTCTATCGCTGCTTCATAGGTTTCTATGGCATTGAATTCCAACGCCACCAAATCCTCTAACTTAGAAATTATGTTTTTCGAGTTCATGACATCGCTATTACTAATCTCGTTGTTGTTCATTATGTTCATCATATGCTTATCACTTTTTGTGAGTACTGGTGTTTTAATTAACTAGCTATTTCGCAATCTCTATGCCAGTAAACCGTTTCTATGATGTAACAACGCTATCACGCCAATTTGAACAGAATTGAGTGAAAATACTCCCAAAAATTGTTCTATTTTCTATATAAAAAATTCCTATCATCGGTAATTTTTACTTAGCGAAGAGTTTGCCTGTCGTTTTTGATAATAGAGTTGGCAAATGATCCTCAGCTTTTCAGGCACCTCTACTGAAAGGAATAGCTTTTGCATTCACCATAATCAACTGAGCGAATAACAACTAATCCTTAATTATTAACGGTATAAGGAGCCCAGAAATGATGAACAATGCTATAGATCCGAGAAATCGTTATCCTCGACCAGAGTTTGAAATTCAGCAGCAAAAACTGCCAGGGGAAGAGAACAAAATGCAGCCGACACCTGATCATGGTGAAAGCACTTATCAGGGCCATGATCGTCTTGCCGGAAAAGTGGCTTTGATTAGCGGCGGCGACAGTGGAATCGGCATGGCAGTTGCCCTCGCCTATGCCCGAGAGGGAGCCGATATAGTGTTTACTTATCTCTGTGAACAAGATGATGCCTATGAAACTGAGCGGTTAGTAAAGGAAGCAGGCAGACAAGTTCTATCGATAAAAATGGACCAATCCAACAATCGGGCCGCCTGTGATAAGGCTGTAGAGGTATGTATCGAAGAATATGGACGGCTGGATATTCTGGTGAATAACGCCGCCTTCCAACAAACTTATGAATCAATACACGATATTCCTGATGACGAAATCAGCTATGCGTTTCAAACAAATATTGAAGCGTTCTTTCATTTCTCCCGCGCCGCGTTGAAACACATTCCACCGGGCGGTTCGATTATCAATACGACTTCTATTCAGGCATTTGAACCCAGTAGTAATCTGGCGCCTTATGCTGCCACCAAAGCGGCTATTGCTAATTTCACCATTTCACTTGCTGCTGAAGCGATTAATCAAGGTGTCAGAGTCAACGGCGTGGCACCGGGACCGGTGTGGACACCGTTAATCCCAACCACCATGCCGGATGAAAAAGTGAAAAATTTTGGTGCCAATACTTTATTTGGCCGTCCGGCACAGCCGGCTGAATTAGCGCCGGTTTATGTATTTTTGGCATCAGCTGATGCCAGCTATGTGACTGGTGAAATTTACGGTGTCACTGGTGGGCGTATGCAGATGTGATCATTACTGTAATCAATCAGACCTTGAATGAACCTAGCTGACGTTTCAGGCTGTTAGCCGCTTCGTCCAGCTGGGTGCCCACCTGATTCAGGTGACGAGCACCTTCGGTTGTGTGTTCAACAAGCTGTGAAATCTTTGTCAGATTTTTACTGACATCTTCACAGACTGCGCTTTGTTCTTCGGTCGCTGAGGCAATCTGAAAAGTCATTTCTGTCACTTCCAAAATGGCTTGCTGGATATCTTTTAATGCTGATTCTGCTGCACGAGCCAGATCAACTGTTTCAGTTACCTGCTCTCCGCTTAGCTGCATTGCAGCAGCAGCCTGACGACTGCCTTTTTGCAGTATGCTCAGTTTGTCTTGGATATCTACCGTGGCCACCTGAGTTCGACTTGCCAGAGCGCGTACTTCATCTGCTACCACAGCAAAACCACGTCCTTGCTCCCCAGCGCGGGCAGCTTCAATGGCGGCATTAAGTGCCAACAGGTTGGTTTGCTCAGCAATGCCCTGGATCACAGACAAAATGCTGACAATCGCCTCACTGTTTTTTTCCAGCTCCAACATCGCTGTTTGAGATTCCCGCACACTGTTACTGACCACATGAATTGATTCTGAAGTGCGCCGCACCAGTCCTGCACCAGATTGTGAAGACTCGTTTGCTGTGCTTACAAACTGTGATGTGCGATCGGCATTACCTGCAATCTGCTGAGCAGACGCTGCCATTTCTGTGACTGCAGAAACCATTTCTTCAAGCAACTGTTGTTGCTGATCCATCTGTAATCGAGTTTGTTCACTGATTTCACGACCTTCGGCAGACAACGTACTGACATTTTCGCCCAACGGGATTAACTGCTGAATCAACTTGTGTAGTTTGCCGATAAAGATATTAAGCAGAGCGGATAATTTGCCGGTCTCATCCTGCCGTTGAATCTCAATCTTCTGAGTCAAATCACCCTCGCCTTCAGCAATAGAAGCAACCAGCGTTGTCATATCTGATAATGGCTTGATACTGCTACGCGCCACCAGCCAGACAACACCAACACCAATCAGTGCCAGAATCAAACCTAGAAGACTGGTAGTGGTGATAAAGGTTGTTTGTGCATGGCCAAGAAATTGCTCCTGTTGAGCAACTGCCGCCAGGACTTCTGCTTCCGGAACTGCAAGATAGGTCACCCAGCCCTGCTCATGTCCTGGCATATTAAATGGGCTAAGCACAACAAACTGCCCTTGCTGCTGCAAAATTTGAGTTTGACCAGCCATACTTACAGCGAGTAATGCCTCTCTGAGATCGTTCTCTAAAGCACTGAGGTTCTGGCCAATAAGCTCCGGCTGCTGACTATGTCCGACAATTACACCACGAGGGCTGACTAATAAGGTTTGACCAAGCCCCTGATAAAGCTGGGCAGCCACATCCTTAATCACTGATTGCAAAAATGCGGCAGAAATATCAATGCCGGTATTACCGATAAAGCGGCCATTATCCATTACTGGTGCAACCAGAGTGGTCAATAAAACTTGCTCACCGTCAACAGGATAAAGATAGGGATCAATAACACAGCTGCTTTTGCTGTCTTTTGAACAAAGGTAATACTCACCTGCTCTTACGCCATTCTCATCAAGCGTATGATCTTCAAGCCCTTCCAGGTTTTCCACCAAAAAGGCGTTACTACCTGACCGCACAACATAGGGCTGGAAGCGCCCACGAGAATCACTGCCCAAACTATCTCGATATAGGAAATCACTGCTGTCCAAAGCATTTGGCTCAAAAGCAACATAGACACCTAGGAAATCATTGTTAAGCATCAAAGTTCGCTCGAGGATACTGAGTGCCAGAGCACGTTTGTCAGCGATTGTTGAATCGGCAACCACGGCCTGCATTACCGCCGCATTAGCCTGAGCGGTATGTAAGGCCTTTTCCAGTGGTATACGCAATTGCGCCGCAGTATCTTGGGCCAATAATTGTAAATAGTTTTGTGCTTGCTGCTGAGTGACCTCGCGGCTTTGCTCAGAAAGATTCTGTTTGATTGAGCCAAATTGCCAAACGCTAATCAGTGCTGTCACCACCACTATAGTCAATAGACTCAGACCGGCCCAAATACTAAAACGCTGTTGAATAGAAAGATGCATTGATATCTCCATTATCAAGGGACTGGTACAGACGGTATACCATTTAATTTGCAGTCTGATTTCAGACCACAATAATCGTAGTCACTGAACAGACGGAGGTTACCCACGATGGTAATGCAATCCGACTTACCCCTTGTCCGGTGATAATATCCCAATTAGCTGATTAGCTGTAAGGCTTGGAATGAGCCTTGAATACTTGTCTGGACGACAAGGTCGCGCTGACTTTGCCAGACTTTCTGTAGCTGCGCAATCGCGAGCGTCGTCGTAATATGCTTGAGTTGGCATAAATCTGAATTTATGGTGTCTCCGACAAATTAAAGCGACCACTCTCTTCAATATGAATAAACGGCATTATCGAACCGACATCCAGTTTGGCTTTAAAGGTGTAGCCAAGGCTTTGGCTCTGACCGCTTAACAGCCGATTGATTAAACGGGCACTGCCTAATAAATCAGGGCTGGCTTCTATGGTGAAATCCGCCATGCCATAACCTGGCACTCTTGGTAAATCTGGCGTTGCCCCGCTTAACACCCGGTTGTTCTCTACTTCGACGGAATAACTCATGCCTTTCAAAGGTAATGCTGCGCGATTGGGATTGATGATTTGTAAACCAATAATAAATCTTGGCGCCAGACCGTTAGACTCTGGTGCCAGGGAAAAGGACGTGATATTGACCTGTGGTTTTTCGTAATTGGGTGACCAGCTGGCACAGGCTGACAATAATGCCAACATCACAAAGAAACCCAGATATCTGAATAGAGGCATAACGATTCCTGTCTGTGAAAGTAAAATCAGTTTAACCGATGCAGCAGAATGAAAAAGGCATCTATTCATTTTTAATTGAAGAAAGGGATTTCAGAACATCCAAGAAAAAACATCACCAGTTTGCGTTTCCACAAACTGGCGATACTGAAAAGCTTATGCCGCCTGTAGCATCAATCTATTGACCCCGTTCATCAATGCCTTTATCGCAGCCGTAGTGATGTTTTCATCCTGCCCGACACCAAATATCGGCTGACTTTCGCCAATTTTAATTTCGACATAACAAACCGCCGCTACATCCGAACCAGTACCTAAACCATGCTCGTGATAATCCACCACGGTAATAGTTTGACCGGTGTGTTGTGCCAAGGCTTTGGCTGCAGCATCAATCGGCCCATTACCCTGACCACTTAAAGCAATCTGCTGCCCCTGATAGACACTGTGAATATGAGCCACGATTGAATGCTCTTCACCACTTATCTTGCTGCTATGAAATTGATAAGGCGCGTTGACCTGCAGATATTGCTGATCAAACAAGCTGACAATATCGGCACTGTTCACTTCCTTACCGCTGACATCACTGACTTTCTGTACTGTTTTACTGAATTCAATCTGCAACCGGCGCGGTAACTCAAAACCGGCATGCTGTTGTAACAAAAAGCTCACCCCACCTTTACCGGACTGACTGTTTACCCGTACCACCGCATCGTAACTGCGATTTAAATCAGCAGGATCAATCGGCAAATAAGGTACTTCCCATAAACCTTCGGGATCTTGCTGGGCAAAACCTTTTTTAATCGCATCCTGATGCGAACCGGAAAACGCAGTAAACACTAATTCTCCGGCATAAGGGTGACGAGGATGTACCGGTAACTGCGTACACTCCTCTGCCAACTGACGGATCTGATCAATCTGACTGAAATCCAAACCGGGATCGATGCCCTGCGAATATAAATTCAAAGCCAAAGTCACTAAATCGACATTACCGGTACGCTCACCATTACCAAACAAACAACCTTCCACGCGATCAGCCCCGGCCATTACTGCCAACTCAGCTGCCGCCACGGCAGTGCCACGATCATTGTGCGGATGCACACTCAAAATAATGCTATCGCGATTATTCAAATTACGGTGCATCCATTCAATCTGGTCGGCATAAGTATTTGGCGTCGACATCTCCACCGTGGCCGGCAAATTGAAAATCATTTTGTTTTCAGGTGTTGGCTGCCAGATCGCCGATACCGCATCACAGACTTCCTTGGCAAATTCCACCTCGGTGCTGGAAAACACTTCGGGAGAATATTGATACACCCATTCGGTTTCCGGATGTTGTTCGGTTAATTCTTTTACCCAGCGCGTGCCGCGTTCAGCAATCTCTTTCACGCCGGCTTTATCAGTGTTGTAAACGATTTTGCGAAACGCCGGTGCGATCGGATTGTACATATGCAAAATGGCCCGGCGTGCGCCCTGCAATGATTCCACCGTGCGTTCAATCAAATCCTGACGGGCTTGGGTTAATACCTCAATCGTCACATCGTCTGGGATCAGATTTTCTTCGATCAAGCGACGCACCAGATTAAAGTCGGTGTCAGAAGCTGACGGGAATCCCACTTCAATTTCCTTGAAGCCCATTTCCACCAAGGCTTTGAAATAGCGGATTTTGGTCTCTACCGACATAGGATCAATCAGGGCCTGATTGCCATCACGCAGATCGGTGCTCATCCAGATAGGCGGCTTTTCAATTACCTGATTCGGCCATTGGCGATCCGGTAATTGAATAGGCTCAAAGCGGCGATACTTTTGAGCGGGATTGGCAATCATCTTCTGGCTCCTGAGTCTGTGTAAAAATAGAGTTGCCTGATGGCGTATGCATTTAAAAACGCTTCCGGCAGGTTTATTTAACAATGGCTGGAGGGTTTCCAGTCCGTTTTTCAGTTTCCGCCGCTCACTTGTGATGAACTTGAGATAACTGCGTTAAACAAAGCTTGTGGCTCATAACGCTACCGGTTCAGGCATGTGAAACAGTATAGATAAACAGCTGCAGAATTAAATTGCTAAAGTTGCCTCAAAATACAGCCATATCAAATATTATTGCTGATAAATTCTATTTTTAAGCATAAAATGCTTTTAATGTAATTTATTGGAGTAAATCATGACTGAAAAACTGGATCGTTATGATCAGATGATTCTCGATATCCTGCAAAAACAGGGACGAATTTCCAATCAGGAACTGGCAGAGGCCATTAACCTCTCTCCTTCCCCCACCTTAAGACGCGTCAAGCAGTTGGAAGAAAACGGTTTGATTGATGGTTATGTGGCGTTATTAAATGCCCGTAAACTGGGGCTGACGTTGATGGCCTTTATCGGCATCAGCATGGATAAACACACACCCGAACGATTCAGCGGTCTGGAAGAAAAACTCGCCAGCTATCCGGAAGTATTGGAATGTCATTTAATCACCGGCCAGACAGCCGATTATTTGCTCAAGGTAATCGTCAGAGATATGGATGCCTATCAACAGTTTCTGTTGCAGAAACTCACCCGGATTGAAGGTGTGACAGGTGTACACACCTCGTTTGTGATGAAGTCACCGATTAATTCCACCGCATTACCATTGAGCTGATAACCGGTTTCGTTACTCAGGATTTCTCTAAATAATCACGAATCGACTGTAACTCCAATCTGTGTGCATCAGTCGCTTGTGGGTAAGCCAATGGTAAATCGCCAAGCGTCTTTAAGAAGATTTCCGAAATAATCAGCCGGGCATTTTGCTTATCGTCGGCTGGCACGATATACCACGGAGATTCTTTGGACGTAGTTGCATTGATGCAGTCTTCATAGGCTTTGCTGTAGTCATCCCAAAATTCACGTTGCTCGACATCGGCTGTGGTGAGCTTCCAGTTTTTATCAGGATCATCAATACGCTGCATAAAACGCCTGGCTTGTTCATCTTTGGATTGATGCAAAAAAAACTTGATGATCCGAGTACCACTGCGATGCAAATGCGCTTCATGCTCAACAATTGAACGGTAGCGATTCTGCCAAAAAGCTTTATTGGGCGGTAAGTTATCAGCTAGACGCTGTTTGAATAAAATATCGGGATGAACTTTGACGATCAGCACTTCCTCATAATAAGAGCGATTAAAAATACCGATTCGGCCTCGTTCTGGCAGACAGCGTGCGGTTCGCCATAAAAAATCATGATCCAGCTCATTTTCACTTGGTTGTTTAAAACTGAATACCTGAAAACCCTGCGGATTAATACCCGACATCACATGGCGAATGGCACCATCCTTTCCAGCAGCATCCATGCCCTGAAAAATCAATAAAACCGCATAACGATTATCGGCATAAAGCTTATGTTGCAGCTCACTCAAGGCCGCTACATTTTTCTGCAGCAATTTTTGATAGTTTTTCTTTGAGCTATATAACGGTTCAATATTAGTGGGCCATTTCTTCAATTTCACCTTGCTGTCTGGCAGAGCCTGAAAATCACTGATAGTAAGCTGCATCATTTTTACCTTTGAAGGTTTAGATTGTCGTTATGTTTATTTGCTTATTAAACGCTTGAAACTGTCAAACAACAAATTTCACAAACGCTAGGGCCTGTTGATCTTTCATAGCTGCCTCTGTTGTGACTGAAAATGCACCAATCAAGGCGCGAGGAGTGCGGTTTAGTTATTCTAAATAAACGACGAGTAACGCAGAGTGGTACATTTTCAGCCACAACCCGAAGGGCTGGGACTATTTTTCCGCCCAACGGCGTTGAAAATGACTTATGTAGAATAACTACACTGCATCATTTCCGCCTTGTTGGACGAAATGAGCCTCCAGCAGTGGTGGCTCTGAAAGATAAACAGGCCCTAATATTCCAATCCAGAGAAATCTCTTTCCGGGAAATCTTTATTGACCTGCCATAACCCATCAGCAAAATAGCCTTGTGAATCCTGCCAGTTTTTCAATATGGTAAAACCGGTTTGCTCTGCCAGATGCTGCATATCTGACAATAGATATTTATGGGAAACCTCCAGATGGATCGCTTCATATGGGTTAAATTCAAAGGTTTTTTCCAACGCGCCGATATGTACCTGCTGCGATTCCAGAGAGACCAGATAGCTTTCCATCGCGCCGTGACGCGGGTTGTACATTCCATGATGTGAAAATCGTTGAATATCAAAGTCTCCACCCAGTTCATTATTGATCCGTATCAGTACGTTTAAATTGAAATCACGGGTGATACCTTGTTTATCATTATACGCTCTGGTTAATACATCGATATCTTTTTTCAAATCAAAACCTATCAGAAATAAATCATTATGATTCAGACACTTCCAGATACTGTGCAAAAATCGTTTTGCACCGGGAAAATCAAAATTACCAATATTGGATCCCAATAATAAAACCAGCTTACGACTATCAGAGGTACTTTCCAGATGTCGAATGCTGGCAAAATAATCACCTACAATGCCATGCGTGGTCAGCGAAGGATGTGATTGCTTCAATGACCCCACTAATTCGGCCATTGTGCTCTCAGAAATATCAATCGGAATATATGAAAACTGCTCAGTATTTTTTAACAACTGATTAAGCAAAACTTTGGTTTTACGACCATCCCCTGCTCCCAGTTCAACGATCTCAAAAGCTTGGTTTTGCATAAATCCGGCAATTTCACCGCCGACATTATTGAGGATCTCAAATTCACAACGAGTAGGGTAGTATTCTTCCAACTCGGTGATTTGTTCGAACAACCGACTACCTGCCGCATCATAAAAATATTTACTGGGAAGAAATTTTGATGGTGCTGAAAAGCCCATCAATACATCCAGAGCAAACTGTTCTGTTAGAGAATCTGTGGTTTGCTGTTGAACAGAATCGAGTACCAGATAAGTCATTACAAATCCTTGGCCAAACGAATACCGGTAAATGCCCAGCGATCGTAAGGGCGATAAAAATTACGATAACTGGCACGCATATGATGTTTAGGTGTCGCCACACAGCCACCTTTCAAAACATATTGGTTTGCCATGAACTTACCATTGTATTCACCCAAGTCTGTATTGGTGGTTTTGAAACCGGGATAAGGCGAATAAGCACTGCTGGTCCATTGCCAAAGCAATCCGCTATCAAATTCATCACAGGCCCGGTCGGGAGCGGGATAAACAGACTCATTGGGGTCCCAAAAAGCTTTCTCTTGCTTAAATAAACCTTTATCACTAGAACTATAAGCTTCAAGCTCAAACTCGGTTGGCAACCTTGCTCCCATCCATCGAGCATAGGCGTCCGCTTCATAAAGACTGATATGACTGACTGGTAAGTTGGTATTTAATGGTTTCAATCCACAAAGATGATATTCATCCCAATGCTGATTTTTTTTACGCCAGTACAATGGATGGCTGATTTGATTCTGTTGCACCCAGTCCCATCCATCACTAAGCCATAACTCTGGTCGGCGATAACCGCCATCAGTCATGAAATCCAGATATTCGCCGTTATTAATCAACCTATCTGCCAGTTGAAATCCGCTGATCCAGCGTCTATGACGGGGACGTTCATTGTCATAAGAAAACTCGTCTATTCGCGCCCCAAACAAGGAAATATTTTCAGTCCATTCCAGCCAGCCCAATGCTCTGGCGGGGAGTAAAAATTTATCGCTATCAGCTATTTTTTCATAGGCGGCCGGCCATGGGTGATTGCCTAAAATGTATTTAATATCCATCAACAACAATTCCTGATGTTGTTGTTCATGCTGAATACCAGTGGCAATGATATTCAGTTGTTGCCGGGAAAGTGCATTGGTTTCCAACAGCTTGATAATGGCTTCGGTTATACGCTGACGATAATGAGCAATTTCTCTTACTGTTGGACGCGAAAGATCTCCGCGTTTGGATTGTAACCAGTGTGCTCCCTGGCTTTTGTAGTATGAGTTAAACAAATGATGGTATTGAGCTGAGTCACTGGTCTGTGCGACATCAAGTGGCTCCAGAATAAAACAGTCAAAAAACCAGGAAGTATGTGCCAGGTGCCATTTAGGAGGACTAACAAAAGCTGCGGGTTGAACCACTTGATCTTCGTTTTCCAGTTTGGCGCAAATCAGTTCCGTCTGCTGGCGGACTTCTCTAAATAACTGTTGCAGTAAGTGACGGAGATCCTCTGGGGGATCGCCGGTAAATGAGCGGTTTATTGCATCCTTCTTGTTTGTCATTGATTCAACTCCACTGTTAGGTCTAGCAATCACCTGTAGGTATTTAACATCAGAGTAAACAGGCAACCTTGAAGCCGAAGGTCTAAGTAGCTAAAGACTTTGCATTGATAAAGCTATTTGGCCTATAGTGGGGTCGATAACGACCCCGCTCAGTTTTCGCATTAATTACAACAAGATGGCCAATAAAATAATGATGGGAATTGGCACACCTAAAAACCATAAAAGAATAGATCGCATAATATTTCTCCTTAAAAACCGTCTGACGTCATGCCAATCCGATTACTGAATAACTGAATCACGTTGACGACCACCAACTGTCGCCATAAAGCTGGCGATATAAGCACCAATCAATAAAGCGACAAACAACCATAAAGAAGCAAAAGTGGCACTTGTAAGAGCTGTATCAGCAGCTTCACGAGCAGCCAGTTCGGCATCATCGGCCGCTTGTCGGGCACGTGCCATCACATCATCAATACGTTGCTCTGCTTGATCTTCATTGAGTTCGGTATAGTTCGCGACCAGACCGATAACATATTGTTTGTCATCGTCATTTAGCTCTCCATCACGTAATGCCTGCACCACAATCGTAGATAGTTCATCGCGAACATCGGCATCAGCTCGTCGCTCAATTTCTGCACCGGGAGCTGTTCGCAACAAAGCATTGGTAAAGTAATCAGAGGATTCGGATATGGCATCACTAATCACTGGCGCAGCTGAAGTTGCACCTCCTGCCAGAGAAGCTCCCGCTTTGGCTGAACCACTGATGGCGGCTCCGACACTTGAGAGAATTAAGGTTGCAACCAAAAGTGTTGCCACTGCCCAGCTAATAAGACCATGTGCCGTGTCACGGAAATAAATCTCATCGATATTGATGTCAGTCCAGCGGGTTCTTAAACGGCCGGCCATATAACCGCCCAGTCCTGCTGCTACAATTTGTGTGACGGTTAACCAGATAACGGTTGACCAGCCTATCGCTTCCATACTCACACCTTCATTTTGCCAAGGTGAAATGACGGAAAAACCTAAGCCAAAACCAAGGATTAACATAATTAAGGTCATGGCCGCAGCACTTACCGCCCCGGCAAAAATTGCTGCCCATGACACACTGCTGTTGTTGCTTGCTGAGAGAGTTTCCATATCGCTTTCCTTTTAATTTGCTTTCAAATCCGGATTTGCTTTTTCTGAGGAAAATCACCTGGGTTTTAATGCCCAGAAATTAACTTTTATAAACGCCTGAAATGCCATTCAGACCATTGAATAAAACAGAATTACAACGAATACTTTTCGACATTTCTGAGATGTAGAAATGTAACGTAGCGACCGTGTTGAATGAGTTCAAAAAGGCACTACGAAGACCACGGTAACAACCAAAGCAGCCGGCTGATATTACATAGGTTAAAGTTCGGTAAATAATTACTGTTGAGGATTTCTAAGCAGAACATTTTTGAAAGGTATTTAAAAATCAGCACTTTTGGAATTTCTACTGGTCAACAGTTGAACCTATTCCAAAGAGAAACTCCGGAGAGCGAAGATGACCAGATGCAAACAGACAAACCAAATTCATCTCTATATGACTTGTTTATTGACGTTGTTAGTCGGGCTGTCATTCAGTTTACATACGCTGGCTGAATCATCTGAAAATAACAAAAATCTGCTAAAAGAAGCTGATCGCGTTTCATTGAAGTTTACTGAATGGAATGTTGAGTGGCAGAACACCCGGCCCCGTGATCCCTATGTCAGTCCAGATGGCAGTGTGTGGTTTGTCGGCCAGGTCGGTGACTATGTGGCAAGACTGGATCCTGTCTCAGGTGAAATGCAACGTTATGAAATTCCCAAGGCAGGTCCTCATACTGTGATTGTCGATGCCCAAGGTTACCCATGGTATGCCGGTAATAAAGATCAGCATATCGGTCGTCTTGATCCTGCAACAGGTGAAGTGACTCGTTATGATATGCCCGAAGGCGTTAATGATCCGCATACGATGGACTGGACTTCGGATGGTCATATCTGGTTTACCGTTCAGCGTTCGGGTAAGGCGGGCTTCATCGGTAAATTAGCCACCGACACAGGCGCAGTGGAAATTATTGAAGTACCCGGCAGCAATATGCGGCCTTATGGGCTGGTTGTCGACCAGCAAGACCGTCCATGGATTGCCTTTATGGGCAGCAATGCCATTGGCACCGTAGATCCTGAGTCCATGCGACTGGAAATCATTAATACTCCCAATGAAGAAAGCATTATTCGGCGTATTGGTTTGACCTCGGATGGACGTGTCTGGTGGGTGGATGCTGATGTTGGTTACATGGGCGTATACAACCCGCAGGATAAATCCATGCAGCAATGGCAAACACCGGGCGGCGAAGCTGCTGGCTTATATGCGATGACCGTCGATAATCAGGATCGTATCTGGTACGTGGAAACAGGATTGCAACCTAACCGGTTTATCGGTTTTGACAGCAAAACCGAACAGTTTATTGCGATAGATGAAGTCCCTTCGGGTGGTCAGACAGTGAGACATATGGTGTTTGATGAAAACAGCAATGCCATCTGGTTTGGTACCGATGCTCATACTATTGGTCGTGCGGTAGTACCCGATTAACGCAAGGCCGGTTTTAGCGAAAAAGCTGCTTCGGCACCCACCACAAAAACACCATCATGCCGATTAACTCGACTAACGACTGGAACACAATCACCACCACTGCCAGCTCATAAGCAGCTGGCAGTGCCAGCGCAATGGGTAACATCACAAATGAATTTCGGGTACCAAAGCTGAATGCCAATACCCTGCCTTGTTGCGATGACAGTTGAATCAACTTCGATAAAAACTTGGCTATAACAGCAGCCACCAGCAAAAACAGCACAAAAATCAGCAATAAATGGAACAGCAGCGTTCCTGAATCCAACACGATAGTGACTTGTGAGCTTGCAATAATAAACATCACTATGGCCAGTAACAGCACTGGAAACCATGCCAGAATATTTATCAGCTGCTCACCCTTTGGCTGGTTTGCTGAGCATTTCTGTGTCAGAAATGCCAATACCAATGGCACGATAATTAACCCGACGAATGCCCAAATCATCCCGCCATGAGCCAGACTTAATTGAAATTCATTACCCAAAAACATCCACAGATAGAGAGGCAACAACAGAATTTGTAATAAAAGACTTATTGGAGCAAACGCAATTGCCTGTTTGGTATCACCGCCACCCAACTGGGTAAAGGTAATAAACCAATCGGTACATGGCACTAATAACACTAATAAAATTCCCAATCGTACCGCCGGATCGTTGGGAGCCAATAACAGCAGACAAGCAACAGCAAGAGGAATTAATACAAAATTTCCCGCTATCGCCGCCAACACTAATTTAGGTTTATAAAACGCTTCTCGCAGGTGAGTTAACGGAACCTGAGTAAACGTCGAATACAATAAGAATCCTAATAATGGCCATACCATGATTTCCAAACGGCTACCCAGTTGCGGATTCAAAATCCCCAGAATCAAACCTGAGCTCACGGCCGCCAGGTAAATAAACAGCTGATTTTTTTCCAAGACTAAGCGTGTCAACTGGTGAATCCTTCCTGAATAAAAGTGAACTATGTAGGGTGTTATCGTGCCTGAGTTTTATAACGCTGATTAACTAAAGTTAACGCACTTAAACAGATTATGAATTAAAAGTAGTGTTGTAACTCAACTGCGCCTGATGACAGATCACCCCGACAATATTTGATAAGGAAGTAAATAATGCAAACGCTAGTTAGCAAAATATTTCTCGCCGCTATGTTTTCTCTGAGTTTTTTAAGCCCGACATTTGCCGGAGATGATGTTGAAGGTAAACAAATCGAAATTGATAGCACAGATGGCAAAAAATCCATAACCGTGGAAGAGTCTCAAACCGGCGATCAATCCGGTGCAGGCACGGCGGTGACCGATCATACCGTTGATGATGATAAAACCACCGACGAAGACGACAATACTGACAAACCCAAATATCAGGAATAATCGTCAGGGTGGTAAGGTTAGGTAACTAACTCAGTCCAGCCAGCATTTTTCTCTAAAAAATCGACCAGATTTTTGGGTCGATAATCTTTATCATCATCCCAGCGCTGTTTCACTGATCGATGTATCAAAATATCGCCTTTGTGATGATCGATGGGTCTGAACAGAGGCCTTTTCGATCGGTAAATATGTTTACGAGAGTTATGCAGAGTCGCATCATAACGACCATTTAAACTGCTTTTAAGATGCGGTTCCAATACCAGCCCTGCTTCTGCGGCCTGTTGCATCATCCATTGCAGAGGAATATCCGATAACAGACCACCGGTTTCTTTATCCGGTGCATAACTGCCACCAATATTACTATGCACGCCGACAAACCAGACTTGTTTAAGATCCAGCTTTTCACGAGGCTCCCAAATAGTCGGTTCAAAATCCGAACGCACCTCATCTATTGCCATTGCATGACGAGCAATATCGACATTGGGGCCAATCTTGGTATCGTAAAATTCGTCTTTTCTATCCAGTAAACCTAGAAACGAAATGGGAATGCCTAATGCTCCAACGGTATCCCATACACCAACAAATTTAATATTCCGACTTTTATGTGAATGCGCATCCCGAAAAGCAATCGACTTTTCGCCATCCGGTGCGTAGCTGTAGCCAGGTTTTTTGTAATGCTCGAATGCCTCTTCAATTAGTCTGGCATCAGGCCGTTTTAGAATGCCGCAGTTGTATATCAAACCACTTAAACTACGAACAGTGTAGGCGCCACGGCTAAAGCCAAACAGAAAAATCTCATCACCCGGTTGATAGTTCTGAACGATATAACGGTAATCGTCCATGATGTTTTTATTCAGCCCTTTACCGGTCGCACCACCCAACACTTGCTCATAATAAGAGCCGATACCCCAGTCGTAGAATACCTGTTGTGTAATGCCATCAGACCCTCGCGGGTCAATCGAACGTGCCATTCGCAGCACATTGGTGGGGAAATCTTTTGCCAGATCTTTTTCCGGTCTATTCCAGGTACCGTCTGCACAAACCACTATCCGCTTTGTCATCAGCGTACTCCGTCGGTCGTTTTATCCAGCAGAATAGCGTTCGGTTCAACATTCACATCACACTATCTGCGCATGGCATCAGTTGCGACATTAAACCTTAATCACTTTTAAAACAATACCTTAAACGTTTATCCGGCAGGCCTTTCGTTATACTTTTGTTTTTTCTTCTTCCTCTTCTTCAGCTTCCTCCTCGGCACTTTTGCTTTTACCTGAAAAATCCTCAGTAAACACTTCCGAGAGAATCAGCTGTTCAATATAACTGCGTTGAGATGCACGCACAGGGAAACGCACCACAAGATGAATTTCAGCCGCGCTAGGTACTTGAATGCTTACCCGGGGATCAACTGAACTGGCATCCAGCCCCCGCTCATCACTGAGTCTCTGCATATAAAGTCGGGCATTTTCAAGATAGGGCTGACAATGTTTGGCAGCAGCGACTAATAAAGCTTGTTGTGCTGCCTGCCATTTGTCTGTGCGTTTAAAGGGCACGGTAAATACATGCAACACATATTGCCGGGTGTAACTTTCATTAATTACCGGCTCGGAGACAAACAATGCATTGGGGATCACCGCCATACGACCGGTGCGCTGATGTGTCAATTTGCCGGGGCCTACTTCCAAAATCGTGGTCGCCAATAAGGTTTGATCGATAACATCACCACGAAAATCCTTGATTTGAATTCGATCACCGATATCAAATGAACCCGCGCCGGTTTTCAATAATGAGCCGGTTACACACAAAATCAGCTCTTTGGTAGCCACCACAAACGCTACGGCAATCGCCACAACCGATAAGGCCAGGGTTCGCAGCTCTTCCCCCCAGATTAATACCAAGCCGAGAATGAATATCAAAATTATGCCGTTACGAGTCTGTACCAACCATTTACGGCGTAATTCGGTGGCATCCACTGTCCGGCGAATGAACCGTGAAGCCAGAGAATTTAAGACCAACACCACTATCAGCAAAATAAAAGAGCTGCCGAATAAGCTGATGATCGGCAGAAAAAATGCCAAGGTTTCCTGAGAAATTCCGAGTTTTTCGTTCATTTAAACAGCCTGTTTTTGTAAAAGGATTGCCAATTAATTTGCAATGGTACACCTGTTCATACATCGTCAAGTTTATGCGATTGGGTCATAGACATCCCTGTCATCAAAAACATAAGCGCAATGAATTAGCCCCGCGCTGTTTACCAGATAATTCTGTGTTGCAGCTTATCTATCCAACCAAAACAACCTGAAACTGAGCATTAATCGGAATTATTTATTTCCGATTCAATGACCTATTTAATTTGGCTCAAGAAAAGCCGCCAGTACCCTTTGCAGACGCGTGTTCTTCGATCATAATCAATCACAGGCACGTCAATCCAACAAGAGGATCTACTCCGAATGATTAAACGACCCGACGCGACAAAACGTCTGTTTGTGCTCGATACCAATGTGCTGATGCACGACCCCACCGCTCTCTTCCGCTTTGATGAACACGATATATTCCTGCCAATGGTGGTTTTGGAAGAACTCGATAAAGGTAAAAAAGGCTTATCCGAGGTATCACGCAATGTGCGCCAGGTCAGTCGTTTTCTCGATGATTTATTAGAACAAGCCGCAGATAACGATGCGATTAATTCGGGTATTCCACTACCAAGTGTTATCAACAGTGATGTACCCCAAGCCAGTGGTCGTTTATTTTTCCAAACCCGGCAAATGGCCGGTGAGTTACCCAAAGAATTACCCGGGCAAATAGCTGATAATGCCATTCTTGCTGTTGCTATCAACCTGCAACAGGCTCAAGTCGATACCAACGTTATTCTGGTTTCCAAAGATATTAATCTGCGTATTAAAGCCACCGTGTTAGGCATCTGCGCCGAAGATTATTACAACGATAAAGTGCTTGATGATGTGGATCTGCTATATCGCGGTTCCAGCGAACTCAAGGCCGACTTCTGGGAAGACTTGAACCGTCTTGAATCATGGACCGAAGATGGTCGCACTTTCTATCAGGTTGAAGGTGAAGTGGTTAAAGACTGGTACCCGAACCAGCTGATTTATTCTCCAGGTGAAGAACGCGCTATTGAAGCCGTGGTGCGTAACAGTAATGAAACGACCGCTGATATCGAGCTGATTCATGATTATCGGCGTGAAAACCATTCTGTGTGGGGCATTACCGCGCGTAATCGTGAACAGAATTTTGCTTTGAACCTGTTAATGGATCCGGAAATCGATTTTGTTACCTTGCTGGGTCAGGCTGGTACCGGTAAAACCTTGTTAACATTAGCTGCTGCCTTAACCCAATGTATCGAACACAAGCGTTACGGTGAAATTATCATGACGCGCGTCACCGTTCCGGTGGGTGAAGATATTGGTTTCCTACCGGGCACCGAAGAAGAAAAAATGACGCCGTGGATGGGCGCATTAATGGATAACCTCGAAGTGCTCAACAAAACCGATGGCGGTGACTGGGGCCGACAAGCCACCAATGACTTACTGCAGCGCTGGATCAAAATCCGTTCACTGAATTTTATGCGCGGCCGTACCTTCCTTAACCGTTTTATCATTATTGATGAAGCACAGAACTTAACCTCTAAACAGATGAAAACCCTGATTACCCGTGCAGGTCCGGGAACCAAGATTGTCTGTCTGGGCAATATTTCACAGATTGATACGCCGTATTTAAGTGAAACCACTTCCGGTTTGACCTATGTGGTCGATCATTTCAAAAACTGGCCGCATAGTGGTCATATCACCCTGATGCGTGGTGAACGTTCACGTCTGGCTGACTTTGCTTCAGAAAACTTGTAATCTGTTGCAGTATTCAAACAAGCGTCACGCAGAGTTTTCTTTGCGTGACGCTTATATTTTGGGCTATATAAGCACTAAGATTCAGCCATTTCAATGATTCAAAGCAAGAATCATGATCAGACAGGAAGACAAAAGATGAATGACTCAACCGTTTCAGGTGCCGATCGCCGGGCATTCTTTCGTATAAATGATCGTCTGGTCATGTCTGTTATTCCGCTCAGTGACGATGAAGCTGAGCAAATCGGGGACGCGATTATCGATGCCACCCCTGAAACAGGCCAATTAACGCAGCAAATGTCGTCCATTCAAAAAAGCTTTAATCATTTGGTTGATCAAATTGGTCATAGCGATAGAGATGTCGCCAGAGCATTGCGAATGCTGGATGAAAAAGTCAACTTGCTGGCCCAAAACGTACAGTTGTTACATACCCCGCTCAATCCGGAATCGGCAACCGAAGTGAATCTCAGTGCCGGTGGTTTGGCATTAATGACAGATAGTGCATTTCCTGCTCGTTCTGCCATGGAAGTCAGAATGCAGTTGCTGCCCGGCGGTTTGCATATCCGTGCGATTGCCAAAGTGATTGCCTGCGACCAGTTAATGCAAAGCATTCAAGGCAGAAGCTTCTATTTGCGTATGGCGTTTACCCATATGAGTGAAACGGATCGTAATATCCTGGTAAAACACACCTTAAATCGTCAGGCAGAAGAGCTGCGTAACAGCAAACAGCTTTAATTACTGATATCTGTGTCGATACAGGCTATAAAACAATACAGGTATCACCACTAATGTCAGTATTGTCGATACCAGAATACCAAACAACAAAGCGACAGCCAGACCGTTAAAAATCGGATCATCAAGAATAAATATGGCCCCAAGAATAGCGGCCGCGGCCGTCAGCATAATCGGTTTAGCACGCACCGCCACCGCTTCAATAACAGAGTCTTGTATGCTCATACCCTGTTCCAGTGCCTGATGAATAAAATCCACCAATAAAATCGAATTCCGCACAATAATGCCGGCCATGGCGATCATGCCTATCATAGAAGTTGCCGTAAACTGCGCGCCCAGCAAAGCATGGCCCGGCATCACACCAATAATGGTCAGTGGAATTGGTACCATGATCACCAATGGCAACAGATACGATTTGAACTGCGCCACCAGTAATAAATAGATCAATACGATGCCGACCGCATAGGCCGCCCCCATATCGCGAAAGGTTTCATAAGTGACCTGCCATTCACCATCCCACTTTACCGTTGGCTGCAATGGTAAATCCGGTTGCTGAATAAAGCTTTGTGGAACCTGCTGCTCCAAGAGCTGAAAAACAACATCAAACATGCCATAAAGCGGGCTATCCAAATCCCCTGCCATATCTGCAGTGACATAGACAACCGGCAACAGATCTTTTTGGTAACGGGTTTGTTGATGGGCGGTTTTTTCCAGACTGACCAATTCACCGAGCGGAATGTTGTTGGCAGAATCAGCGCTAGTGATAGGTAACTGTAATAAATCGGTTAAATCACGCTGCGAAGCGATCGGAAATTGCAGCCGTAGCGGTACCGGATATTTCACGCTGTTATTATGCAGATAAGCAACATCCTCACCTGATAACAAAATACGGCTAACTTCGACGATTTGCTGCTGACTGATGCCCAACAAAGCGGCTTTTTCACGATCAATACGCATTAACCAGCGTGGCATATCGGCTTCAAGCGTGCTATCAATGTCCACCACCCCCGCGGTGTTGGTAAATATCTGCTTTAGTTGCCGAGCAAAATCCTGCTGCATGGCAAAATCCGCGGCATAGATTTCCGCCACGATCGGCGCCTGTACCGGTGGTCCTGGTGGCAACTCAACCACTTTTAACGATGCATCCCAACGTTGCGCCACCTCTTGCAATGCCGGACGAATAGTACTGGCAATTTCGTGACTACTTCTGTTGCGGTCTTTTTTGTCGAGCAAATTCACCTGAATATCCGCCAGATGAGATGCTTTACGTAAATAGTATTGACGCACCAGGCCATTAAAGGTCATCGGACCAGCGCTACCAACATAGGCTTGATAATTGAGCATTTCCGGTAAGCTGTTTAATACTTGCGTAAATTCCTGCACGGCCGCAGCAGTCCGTTCGACTGGTGAGCCTTCGGGTAAATCAATTACCAGCTGAAATTCCGATTTGTTGTCAAACGGCAGCATCTTAAGCACCACCAGTTTGACCACCGCCAGACCAACAGATAACACTATTAACGCCAATAGACTGATCAACAGTCCCTGTCGCCAGCGCTTGCCGTTGGATGAGCGAATAAACGGGCTGAGTATTTTTTCAGCTAGATGGTTGTTCTTTGTTTCTGTTTGATGTGTACCAGCTGCCGGTAAAATCTTCATCACCAGCCACGGCGTCAACATAAACGCCACCAGTAATGACAACAACATACCGATACTGGCATTGATTGGAATAGGACTCATATAAGGTCCCATCAAACCACTGACAAAAGCCATCGGTAATAAAGCAGCAATCACTGCCAGGGTGGCCATAATTGTTGGACTGCCAACTTCATCAACGGCCAGGGGTATCGCTTCAGCAAATGTTTTCTGGCCAGTCTGCAAATGGCGATGAATATTTTCCACCACCACAATGGCATCATCGACCAGAATGCCAATGGCAAATATCAAGGCAAATAACGAAACCCGATTTAAGGTAAATCCCCACACCCAGGAAGCAAACAAGGTCAGCATCAGGGTAATCACCACGGCAATGCCGACGATGATTGCCTCACGCCATCCCAATGCAAGCCAGACCAGAACGACCACAGCCAAAGTCACAAATATCAGTTTGTGGATCAGTGTTTGTGCTTTATCGTCAGCCGTTTGGCCATAGTTGCGGGTGACCGTGACATTGACCTCTGCAGGAATCATTACGGATGATAACTCCGCCACTCTCTGCAACACTGCATCAGCGATATCCACCGCATTGGTGCCCGGTTGTTTGGCAATAGCCAGTGTCACTGAGGGGTAATGTTGTTTAGCCGTTTGCTGGTTCGCTGCACCAAATCCTATCCAGCTGAATTGCTTTGTCTGAGCAGCACCCTGCTGAATAGTGGCGATTTGTTTCAGATAAACCGGTTTTCCCTGATGAACAGTAATAACCAGTTGTTCGACTGTTTCTACATTACTGAGAAATTCACCTGCTTGGACCGAACTGGCTTGATCCTGCTGAATGACAATACCTGCTTCAGCCGAATGGCTGGCCTGTTGCAGTGCAGTTTTCAAACGCAAGGGATCCACCTGATATGCCGCCATGGCTATGGGATCGAGTTCAATACGTACTACGTGTCCACTACCACCGATGGTATAAATATCCCGAGTCCCGGTAAGTCGTTTCAGTTCCGTCTCCAAAGAATGGGAAACCTGCTGTAATTGGTAGGCATCGATCTCAGGGTTTTCTGACCATAGGGTCAAACTGACAATAGGCACATCATCAATACCCATAGGTTTGATAATAGGTTGTGCAACTCCCAGTTGGGTCGGCAGCCAGTCATTATTGGAATAAATTTGGTTATACAATCGCACAATTGCATCATTGCGCTGTTCACCAACCTCGAACTGCACTGTAATCACAGCGATGCCGGGTTTGGATACGGCAAACAGATGCTCTACCCCATTTAACTCACTCAGCACTTGCTGAGCCGGAATGGCGATCAGATTTTCAACTTCTTCAGCACTGGCTCCGGGAAAGGCAATCACGACGTTGGCAAAGGTCACATCAATCTGTGGCTCTTCTTCTCTGGGTGTCATCATGATCGCAAACAAGCCCATCAAAACAGCCATTAACGCTAGCAAAGGGGTGATGGCATTGTTCTGAAACTGGCGGGCAATACGACCGGAGATGCCTAAATTTTCACCGACTGACATCGTTTATTCCTGTGATTGCAGCGCTTTAACAGCGTGAGTTAATACCTGCTCTCCGGGTTGCAAACCAGCAAGGACCTCCAGTTGCTGATCAGCGAGTTGACGACCTGTGCGGATCTGCCGAAACTGAGGTTGGTCATTGACAAGCACATAAACCCCACTGAGTTCACCACGCTTGACCAGTGCTGTTAATGGAATACTTCGCACTGTCTCCATGCCGTTTTGCCAGCTTAAGGTTACCCACATACCTGGCAACAAATTTGCCGTATTGTCCGGCAAATTGCCCCTGACCCTGAATGAATGGCTGCTTCGGTCAGCTTGGGGAACTACGGTAAGTTTACTTAGCGCGATGGTTTCTTCAGCAAATCGAATGACCGGCTGAGTAGCCTGTCTGGCAGATCCAAGCTGAGATTGAGGGATCTGCGCAACCACACGTAATTGGCTCAATGACAGCCCCGACATAAGTAGCTGTCCGGGTGAGGCCATTTCACCAGGCTCAATGAGACGTTCGGTGACAATGCCATCATAAGGGGCTCTGATTTCAGTGTAGGAAAGCAAAACGCTGGCTTCTTCAATTTGTGCCCGGCGACTTTTCAGTTGCGCGTTGACTGCCTCCAACCGGGCATTGGCAGCACTGATATCCGCTCTGGCTTTATCCAATGCGGCCCGCGTAATTTGTTTCCGCTCGAAAAGTTCTTCCATACGTTTGGCTTCTGCGGCCGCCTCCTGCTGACGGGCAATAGCTTCGCGGCGATTGGCTTCATCAGCGGCCAAGCCAGCTTCGGCCTGTTTGAGTCTGGCTTGAAACTCTTCATCACGAAAACGAATAATCACTGTACCCGCCAGCACCCAGTCATCCACATCAACATTGACTTCAATGACTTCAGCGGCAATGCGCGAAGCGACTGTCGCATTGTTTACCGCTTCAACAACTGCAGGAAAGCTGAATTCGCGATTTATCTGTCGCTGTTCAACAACACTGACCTGCCATGATCCTGCCGAGGCTATCCCGCAAGAAAACCACAGCAACAACCCATACAGATAAAAAGACGAACAAAAATCCCGCTTCATATACAAACCAAACAAATATTAGTAATTGCTAATTTATAGTGGCTATGGGCTTTTGTCTATACTGATTGCCTATGTTCTGCTCGAGAGTACATCATGCGTACTGAATTACCTGTTCTATACAGCTTTCGCCGATGCCCATATGCCATGCGTGCCCGTTTGGCCATTGCCATTACGAGTTGTCAGGTGGAAATACGCGAAGTGGTACTGAGAGACAAACCAGCCAGACTACTGGAAATATCGCCCAAAGGTACCGTGCCAGTGCTGTTGAAAAATGATAATAGTGTGCTGGAAGAGAGTCTGGATATCATGCTGTGGGCGGCAGAATCTCATGCCATCTGGCAATCACTGGATGATGAGCAACGCAACGAATCATTCTTACTTATCCAGGAAAATGATGTCAGTTTTAAACAGGCTCTGGATCGTTATAAATATGCCGATCGCTATCCCGAACATTCACAGCAGTTTTACCGCAAACAAGGTGAGCAGTTTTTAGCCAAGCTGGAACGACGCTTGAATCACCGAGATGGCTTGGTGAGCGATTCACTGACCCTGATAGACTACGCAATATTGCCATTTATCAGACAATTTGCTCTGGTCGATTGGGATTGGTTCAGTCAGGCGGATTACCCCAAGCTGCAGAATTGGCTGAATACCTTTCTTCAGTCCGTCCTGTTCAAACGAATTATGCAGCAATATAAACCCTGGCAAGATGGCGATGTGGCTACTTTTTTTCCAGCAATTGTTATTAAATAAACTTTACAGCTGCAGATAAGCACTGGCATCTTCATCATCTGCCAGTTTGGGTACGATCCCCAGGCAAGGTGCGACTATTCGCTGTGTAAGGCTTTGAATAATCGCTGTTGATTGCGGGTCCTGTAAAAAATCATTGGCCACCCAACCTTTCAAAGTTAAACCCGACGCGGTAATGGCTTGCACGGTTAGTAAGGCATGATTAATACAACCCAGTTTGATGGCAACGACTAACACCACTGGTAACTTTAAAGCCTGTGCCAAATCCGCAATAGTTTGCTGCTCATTCAATGGCACCAACCAGCCACCCGCTCCTTCAACGACAACAACATCAGCTTGATGTTTTATTAAAGCAAACTGGGTTTCAATCATACTCAGGGAAATAGTTTGACCGATCTGTTCTGCTGCCAGATGCGGCGCAATCGCCGGTTCAAATGCATAAGGGTTCAGCTGAGAATAAGGTAGTTTGATATCGGCTTGCTGGCTTAAAGCCAAGGCATCAGCATTTTGCAATTCACTGTCATGCCACTCACAACCACTGGCTACTGGTTTCATCGCTGCAACCGACAGGCCTTGTTGTTGTAACAGTTTAATCAACCCCACACTGATGCGGGTTTTGCCGACTTCGGTATCGGTGCCAGTGACAAATAAATGCGCTTGCACTAAAGATTTTTCCTTAATTGATCCAGACTAATCGACACACAACCATTTTCATTGACCTGTGATTTTTCACCAACCCATGCATGACCATAGATTACCTCGTAAGTCGCTGGTAATTGACCGTTGACCCGGAACTGCTCACTGGCAGCAGTGACTTTTTTCAGCGTATTTTTACCGGTCAGGCCCCGACGGCGTCCTTGATTAACATTACGCGCACCTAATTGCTGTAAATCACGCATCATGCTGAGCAGATCTGGATACAACAGACTATGTCGATCACTATCTAACACCGGTTCACTGAGTCCGGCGGCAAACATGGCCTCAGCGACATCGTGCATATCCAGAAACACATTGATATGCGGATAGTTATCCACCGCCGCCCAACTTTGACGTAGCTCTTGCAGCGTATCGGGACCAAGCGTGCTGAACATCAGCAAACCACCAGGCCGTAATACCCGTTGTATTTCAGTAAAGGCCGGAGTCAAATCACACCACTGTAGTGCCAGATTGGCATAGACCAGATCGACGCTGTTATCAGCTAACGGAAGTTGCTCGGCATCACCGGCAATAAATAATGGCGATTTGTGACCGGGTAACCAACGACGTAATCCTTGAACTGCCCGGTAACGTTGTCTAGCATGTTGCAACATGGCAGGGGCGATATCCACCGCCACTTGTTGGGCCGCCGGATAACGTTGCTGCAGCAGATTCAAATTGCGTCCGGTGCCGCTGCCTAAATCGAGGATCTGTTTGGGATGAATTTTGACTAATTCCAGCCGTTCCAGCATTTCATCAGCGGTATCGCGCTGCAATATCGCCACATCATCATAGCTATTCGCTGCATTGGCAAAGGCACGCGCCACGCGATTTTTTTCCGGACGCAAGGCATGCTCAGTCATTGAGAAACTCTTGGATACTGTTGGCGCATAACTGTGGTCGGGAGATAAACGGTGCGTGCCCTGCTCCGGCAATTCGATCGATTGAAATGGCTTTATTTAATTCGGCTAAGCTTTCAGCCAGCGCAATCGGTACCAACTGATCGCGATCAGCCAAAATGCATTTCACCGGTATCGGTAGTTGAGACAGTTCGGTACGTAAATCCAAAGTTTGCAATAAATCCAGTCCGGCCTGTAATGCCTCAGGATGCGCGACATTATCGGCAGTTTGCTCTGCTAATAGTTTGATTGTTTCACGGCTGCCTTCCGCCCCCCGCGCCTGTAACATTACAAAGCGTTTCAGGGTTTCGCGTTGATCATGGTTCAGCTGCCCGGCAAATACCGCAAATACCGCCGCATCCATCGCTTCGCTCCAATCGTCAGCGGTGACAAATTTTGGATTGGCTGCCATTAAAACCAATTTTGTGACCCGCTGTGGATAGCGTGATGCAAAAGCCAGACTTATTTGTCCACCCAATGACCAACCCAGCCAATGTGCTGTTTGCGGAACGTTTTCAGCAAGTTGGTTTAATACTTTGTCGATTTGCAGTGCATCAGCCTGCCATTCGGACTGTCCATGACCCGGCAGATCGACCAGATACAAGGTGAATTTGTCTGCCAATAATTCGATAAGCGGGTGCCATACACCGCTATGCATACTCCAGCCATGCAACATCACCAGATCAGGCCCTTGGCCAATCTGTTTAATGAACATAACTACGCTCCAGAGCATCAAGTAATTTATCAATATGCTCAGCATCATGAGCAGCAGACAGCGTTATACGCAATCTGGCTGTGTTTTTCGGTACTGTCGGCGGGCGAATAATACCCACTAATATGCCCTGCTGTTCCAGATCCTGTCCCAATTTAAGCGCTGTTTTATCATCACCAATCAACAGCGGTTGAATTGCTGTTTGTGAGGGCATTAATGGCAAACCTAATTGCTCTGCACCATCGCGGAACTGTTTAATAAGTTGCTGTAATTTATCGCGTCGCCAGTTTTCTGTTTGCACCAGTTTTAAACTGGCGATCGTTGCTGCGGCAATAGCCGGGGGTTGCGCCGTGGTATAAATAAAACTGCGGGCCTGTTGCACCAGAGTTTCAATCACTACCTCGTCTGCCGCCACAAAAGCACCTGCCGTGCCAAAGGCTTTGCCAAAGGTGCCGACGAGCATTGGCTTTTGCTGTGTTAATTCAAAATGCTCAATAACACCGCCGCCGTTTTGTCCCAATACGCCCAGACCATGCGCATCATCAATCAATACACCGGCTTTATGTTGGTCGGCCAATGCCATGATTTCCGGCAATGGGGCAATATCCCCATCCATACTGAACACACCATCACTGACTATCAGTTTGTTCCGGGAGTTGGCGGCTGTGTGCAGGCGTTGGTGCAATAAGCCCATATCGGCATGGGGATAACGTAATTGCTGCGCTTCGCTAAGACGGCCACCATCCAGTAGTGAGGCATGGTTTAATTTGTCCTGCACTACCACATCGGTTTTGCCAAGCAGACCATCTATCACACCAATATTAGCCATATAGCCGGTGGAGAACAGTAACACACGCTGTTGACCAGTAAATTCTGCCAGGGCTTCTTCGAGCTGATGATGATAACGACTATGGCCGGTGAGTAGATGTGCTGCACCGCTACCTACACCTTCACGATCCAGTGCATCGGCGAAGGCTGTTTTTAATGCCGGATGCGCCGCCAGACCAAGATAGTCATTACTGCTAAACGATAATAATTTACGGCCATCCAACACCACTTCTACACCCTGCTCGCCATCACGCAACCGTGAACGACGATATAAGCCAGCCGCTTTACGCTCGTCTAATGTTTGTTGCAGTTGTGGTTGCCAGGGGAGTTGTGACACGAAAGCGCCTCGATAAATCAGCTACGTGGTGAAAATAAAACGGCGATTGCCTTTAACTGAAATGCTCTGCGCAGCATATGGCCACGCAGAGCATCCTGTAGTTTGGCAATGGTTCAGGCAGCTGAACAGTGTTTATCATCCTGTTGCTGCTGTCCGACCTGTAAAGGGGTGATACCCAGGCGTTTGAATAAACGTTGATCGTGATCGGTATCCGGATTGTCCGTGGTCAGCAGTTTTTCACCGTAGAAAATCGAGTTGGCACCAGCAAGGAAACTCATTGCCTGCAATTCATCAGTCATGTTTTCACGACCGGCAGACAATCTGACAAACGATTGCGGCATCATGATTCGTGCTACAGCAATGGTGCGAACGAATTCAAATGGATCCAGATTATTGATGCCATCCAGTGGCGTACCTTCGACCTGCACCAACAGATTGATTGGCACGCTCTCAGGATGGCTTGGCAGATTGGCCAGACTGATTAACAAACCAGCACGATCTTTACGGCTTTCGCCCATGCCCACAATACCGCCACTGCACACATGAATACCGGCTTCACGAACGTGACTTAAGGTATCAAGCCGATCTTGATAAGTACGGGTAGAGATGATTTCACCGTAGAATTCCGGTGAGGTATCAAGATTGTGATTGTAATAATCCAGACCCGCTTCTTTCAGACGTTTGGCTTGATGATTTTCCAACATGCCCAGTGTGACACAGGTTTCCAGCCCCATATCCTTAACGCCTTCAATCATCGCAACAACACGATCCACATCACGATCTTTCAGGTTACGCCAGGCGGCCCCCATACAGAAACGGCTGGCACCAGTTGATTTAGCTTGTGCGGCGGATTCGAGTACTTTATCCAGTGGCAATAACGGTTCGGCTTTCACTGCAGATGCATGATGCGCACTTTGTGGACAGTAACCACAATCTTCGGCACAGCCACCGGTTTTAATGCTCAGCAAGGTACTGATTTGCACCGCATTGGCATCAAAATTCTGCCGGTGAATGGTTTGAGCTTTGTACATCAGATCCGCAAATGGCAAATCAAACAAGGCTTCAATTTCCGCCTGCTGCCAGTCGTGGCGAAGCGGAGCGGTCTTTTCTGCTATATTTTCAGTCATGGGCTTCTTCATCAGATTTAATGGATTAATAACATGATGGCCAGAAACTTTAGTGCCGTAGTGACGCATCGTTTGGCGGAATTATACAGCAAACTGTTACCGATTCCCTGCTTCCTCTGTGGTGACTTTAGTCCACATGATGCGCTGTGCAAAGCCTGTATTGTCGAGCTACCGTGGCTGGACCAGTGCTGTCAGCGCTGTGCCTTACCTCTCAACGAAAGCGGAATCTGCGGCCAATGCCTGCAACATCCACCACCACAGCAATTAAGTTTGGCCTTATTTCGTTATGAAACCCCAATCAACCATTGCATTGCTGCATTTAAATTTCACCAGCAACTGGTTTTTGCTCAAACCTTTGCCAGGCTACTGGCAGCAAAAGTCAAAAAACGACAGCATGAATTGCCGGAGATATTGATTCCCATTCCGTTACATCCAAGCCGATTACGCCACCGTGGTTATAACCAATCGGCTCAATTAGTCGATGCTTTGTCCAGGGAGTTAAGCATTCCTGTCGATAAAACCAGTTTTATTCGTCAGCGCAATACCACTCCTCAAACTGGGATGAGCGGCAAACAACGTAAACGTAATGTAAAACAGGCATTTGCTGTCACTAATCTTCTGCCTTATAAACACGTGGCATTAGTTGATGATGTCTATACCACAGGGCATACCGCGGCCGAAGCTTGCCGTTGTTTGCAACAAAACGGCGTTGAAGTGGTAGAAGTATGGACAATTGCCCGCGCAATACGCCATTATTAGGCCACCAACTATTTACTTCACATTGCTCAAGGCTGTTGCATGCCTCAAAAAGACGTGACGACGCTTCAAGATCGATTAAATGATCTGATTCGTATTGCCAAAAGCAATGAGCGAAAACAGCTCAACTTTCAGCAATATGAACTAAGTCTGCTTAAGAGCAGCGGTCTCGAGCCGTTACTGAAACTGATTCTGGAAGAGCATAAACATCGCTTCCAGCTAACGGCTGTCACGTTGATGTTGCATGATCCGGAATATGAATTCCAGCGGTTACTGGAATCCTTTCCAGAAACCCAACAATGGCAAAACCATTTGCTGTTTACCGAATCCGTGCAACGCCTGGAACAGTTTTTCAGTTTACGACGGATCCCGCGGCTGGTGACTTTCTCTTCGCACCAGCACCAGCAACTGTTTCCCTCATATAATGAACTAGGTTCGATCGCGCTATTGCCGTTGATTCGCCAAAATCAATTGATTGGCAGTCTGAACCTCGGCAGTCGTAATCCCAACAGATTCCAATCCAATATCGGCACACAGTTCCTGGAACATCTGGCAGCAGTAGTATCAGCCTGTATTGAAAATGCCCGGTTGCATGAAGAAGTCAAACTGGTCGGTCTACGCGATCCGCTGACCGGCGTGAATAACCGCCGATTTTTTGATCAGCGCATCACCGAAGAATTCAGCCGGGCCAATCGCAATAAAACACCTTTGTCCTGCTTATTTGTCGATCTGGATTATTTCAAGCGCATTAATGACAGTCATGGTCATCAAACCGGTGATCAGGTGCTCAAACATGTGGCACAACTGCTCAATGACAGTCTGCGGCAAGGTGATGTGCTGGCACGCTATGGCGGTGAGGAATTTGTCGTGTTGTTAGCAGATGCCAATCGTGCAGTTGCAGCAGATATTGCAGAACGTATGCGGAAAACCGTTGCTGAAACAGATTTCACTGTTACAGCCGGTAAAACCATACGTGTCACCTTGTCTGTTGGCGTTTCAACGTTGGAACCCGGCAGCAATATGACGGTTAAACGTTTATTACAATCCGCTGATCAGGCGGTCTATGGAGCAAAACTATCGGGACGCAATCAGGTAAAGGTCAGTGCTGAAGCATGACAACAGCTTGTGACGGCTGACAACAGGCTCTACAATCCAATTTAAACCACTGTGAAGAGGATCTGGTGAATCAACTAAAAGCTTTTTCAGATGCATTTATGCATGCATTGAAAAATCTGCTGCCCATCGTCGTTGTAGTGGTTATTTTTCAGACCTTTATCTTACAGAGTATCCCCGATAACACTCTGAGTATAAGCATTGGGCTGCTTATCGTTGCCATTGGCGTTGCTTTGTTCCTGCGCGGTCTTGAATTAAGTATATTCCCGGTAGGCAAAAGCCTTTCCAATCAATTTACCAAACGTGGCTCTTTGTGGATTTTGCTGTCTTTTGGTTTTGCACTCGGCTTTTCTGCGGTGGTTGCTGAGCCAGCATTAATTGCAGTCGCCGAACAGGCTCAAGAGATCAGCGAAGGTCGCATTGATGCGCTGATTCTAAGGTTTCTGGTAGCTATCTCGGTAGGCTTTGTGGTCGCGCTTGGGGTATTTCGGATTTTATTTGGCTATCCGCTGCACTGGTTCATGATCATCGGCTATCTTACTGTCGTGACCATCACCTTTTTTACGCCTGCTGAAATTGTTGGCCTGGCTTATGATTCTGGCGGGGTCACCACCAATATCGTTACGGTGCCATTAATAGCGGCATTGGGCATTGGTTTAGCCACCTCTATTCGTGGTCGTAATCCCCTTATTGACGGCTTTGGTATTGTAGCCATGGCAGTAATGGTGCCGATGATTACGGTACAGCTGTACGGGATTGTCGTGTTTAGCGGAGCAGAAGCCACTTCGGCAGCAGAATTGAGTATAGCTAGCGCTCAACAGGAAGCACTCTCCGGTCCGATGAGCATGTTGATGGATTTGCTTGGCATGGTGGGAGACGTTTTACCCATCATTATTACTATCCTGTTTTTCCAGTATCTGGTGTTAAAACGTCCGTTGACCAATCCGCGCAAGGTGGTCTTAGGCTTTGCCATGGTGTTATTTGGCTTATATGCGTTTGTGGTGGGTCTGAAAATGGGCCTGTTTCCCATCGGCAGCAGCATGGCTGAACAACTGATAAAAAATCAGCATATTATTTATGTCTATCTGTTTGCATTTGCCATTGGTTTTGCCACCACTATGGCTGAACCCGCCTTGATTGCTATCGGTCAACAGGCAGAGGAAGCGGCATCCGGCAGGATAAATGGTAATGTTATCCGGATCCTGGTGGCATTCGGTGTCGCCATTGGTATTACTATCGGTGTACACCGTATTATTTCCGGTGACTCGATCCACCATTACATTATTGGCGGCTATTTAATCGTCATTGTGCTGACGCTGATTGCCCCCAAATATATTGTGCCGCTGGCATATGATTTAGGTGGTGTGACGACTTCTGAAGTCACCGTGCCTTTGGTCACGGCACTGGGTATTGGTCTGGCAACCCATATTGAAGGCCGAAATATTCTGATGGATGGCTTTGGTTTGATTGCCTTTGCCTCCATCTTTCCAATCATAACAGTCATGCTCTATGCTATCGCGATGCAGCTCATGACGACATTGAAAAAGGTAACCCCATGAAATTTTCAGTTCTTGTCGCTATCGTTCCAGAAGAAAGTGAGCAAGCTGCGATTGATGCAGCAAGGGATTTAGGGGCGGGCGGTATCACACTGATGTCTGCTCGCGGTATCAGTAATAACGCCAAAAAAACGTTTTTTGGTCTCAGCTATGATGGTAGTCAAAGTGTTTTATTGATGGTGCTGGAAAAAGGCCTATCCTTACAAATACTCAAAGCCATACAGGCCATTCTGATGCCGGATGAATCCGACTCAAAAGGTTTGGTATTTACCCTGCCGCTGGAGCATCTGGCCGGTATTGATACATCACAGGTTGAAAAATTCCAGCAACATTTACGAGAAACTCTCTAGACATCAAGGATTACCCTCATGCGATTAGTTAAAGACGTTATGATCTCCGATGTGGTCATGATTTCACCATTTGCCAAAATTCGTGAAGCATTAAATTTGATGAAACGCCACAAAATAAAATCACTGGTGGTAGACAAACAAAGTCAACATGATGCCTATGGTTTGATTACCTATTCAGATGTGCTGAAAACTGTTATTGCTGAAGAAGGCGATATTGATTTACTGAATGTCTACGATATTTGTGCCAAACCGGTTATTGCTGTTGGAGCCGACTTATCAGTTAAACACGTGGCGACGTTAATGGCTTCTCATAGAGTCAAACGACTGTTAGTGCTCAACAACAATGATTTGATTGGCATGGTGACCATGAATGACATCATGGAACAACTGCTCAGCGAGATTGAATAAAGCTAATCTAATATGACAATTGCACTGGGATGCTGCACAAACAGACTGTAATGGTCACCCCGTTTGGACATCCAGCCACGTACTTCCAGAGGCTTTTTCAAATACTCTTCTAATGGCGGAAACAAAGTCTGCTGCTTTTTGGCAATACGCAGGCTGACTTTGTCATTCACTTTCAATACCCAGTAATCACGGGTTTGCGATTGTGATTTGGCTGTTAACCGCCAGCGTTGCCAGCCTCGATAGTCATTTTCATTAACCGTTGATACCTTGCGAGGTTGATAGTGTTTAACCGCCCAGATGCCTTTTTTATGATCCAGGGCATGTTGTTGGGCAGCCATTAATTGCTCTGCATACTGCAAATTAGGTGGTTGAATGGTTAGTGCTGCCAATCCCTGTTGCAGCAGTTGTTCGTTGATAAACTCACCATCAACTGTCCATGCATAGGCTAACAGTCGATCATAACGATCCCGTTTTTCCGCATCGTACTGCAGATAGACCTGCCCATCCTTTAACTGATTTCTTAACCAGTCTCTGGCTTCAATACCTCCAGGTTCGGCTTCACGATGTCTTGAGCTGATTTCAGGCGTATTAATACTGAGTAATCTGACCCGCTCATCATTTTCCAATACCAACGTGTCACCGTCATAGACGCGTTTTACATTAAATAAATAGCGGTTGGAATTTGGCTGCAGCTCCAGAACTTCTGCAGCCGGATCAGTTGGTTGATCTGAAAATATTTGCCGTCCACGCTCGTCAGTCCACTGATAAACCTCTGTTGCATGAACATGGCTAAGCAGTAAAAAAACAAAACAATAGGAAGTAAATAAACGCAGCATCAATCGACTCAGCTCAGGCTGTAATGCAGAACAATGCTGAAAAACACCACCGCGCCAACCCAGTTGTTATTCAGAAAGGCTTGTAAACAGGCATTTCGTTCACGATCTTTGCTTAACCGCAATTGGTAGATAAACAGCATTGCAGCTATCAATAGCCCGAAATAAAACACCATGCCCAGCTGCAATTGCAGCCCTATCACCAGCATGATCAACAGATAACTCAGTTGCAATAAGCCTTGTATCAACAAGTCATTTTTGCCAAATAAAATCGCGGTGGATTTCACTCCGGCTTGCAGATCATCTTCACGATCGGCCATTGCATAGAAGGTGTCGTACATGGTGGTCCAGACAATATTGGCCACAAATAACCACCAGACAATCGCCGGTAAGCTGTTAGTCTGAGCGGCAAACGCCATCGGTATTGCCCAGCCAAATGCCATGCCCAATACCAGCTGTGGCAGATAGGTAAAGCGTTTCATAAAGGGATAGATCGCTGCCAATATAACTGCCACGAGCGACAACATAATGGTGAACGGATTAAGGAATAGCACCAACAGAAACGCCACTAAAGCCAGGATCACAAAGGTCAGTACTGCTTGCTTTGCGGTTAATGCACCAGTGGCTAATGGTCGGTTTTCAGTTCGCCAAACCTGTCCATCAATGTGTCGATCAGCATAATCGTTAATCGCACAGCCCGCCGCTCGCATCAACACCACGCCAGCAATAAAAATCAGCAGAATCTTGATATCCGGCAGTCCGCCGGCGGCAATCCATAACGCCGTTAAGGTTGGCCACAGCAATAATAAAATACCGATGGGCCGGTTCATCCGGGTAAGTTGCCAATACAGCTGCAGTTTTTTGAATAAGTTTGTCATTCTGACCAATCCTGATTGGGTAGGAACATTTCACAGACCAGGAGGCTATTGCCGGCAAAATAAAAACAGGATCGTCTGGCCCACATAATTGCTTTGTCATCCAGTGCTATACCGTTGTGTTTTGCCAGTTCAAACAGGCTTTGTCCTGTTCGCAAGCTGGCAACTTCCAGAGGTCCGCGTTTAATGGCCGGATCGGTAAACAAAATTTCTCCCAACGAGCGGTTTCCTAGATGATGAATATGTAAATGGGCTTGTAATGCCTGATAACTGGCCCGCGGCACAATGGTCCGTGCAAATACACGTGCTTTGTCCCCATCGCGTAATATCACTTCACGGCAATAGGCGTTTTCATGTAACGGTTGTTCCAGCTTCAACGCTTCTTCAGTTAATGGCTTCTGCCAACCGGTCTGCTGCAAATCCACACTGAATTGCTTTTGACTGGTTTGTCGCAAGCGCAAAGTCAACGAACCCTTATCAGTAAGCCAATCGGCCAGTTCGCTCGGCAACTTTGCAGTAGCAGCTGAATGCCAGTGGGCTTGGCTTCTTATCATAAAAAATTGGAACTCATACTTGTCCGAAGTTCAGTTTGGTGCCGAACCAGCGGTTGATTAACGGGGCAACTTTATCTGGATGGTGCTCTATTAATGTTTCAGCGGCTTTAGTCACTGCTGGCAATAAATCCTGATCGGCCAGCAAATCGGCAACCCGAAATTGGGGCAAACCGGTTTGCCGTGTACCCAAAACTTCACCCGGACCACGAATTTCCAGATCGCGTTGGGCAATCACAAAACCATCATTACTTTCACGTAAACAGGCAAGTCTAGCCAGGCCATTTTCCGACAGTGGTGGATGATACATCAGCACGCAATGACTCTGAACCGTTCCGCGTCCTACCCTTCCGCGTAACTGATGTAATTGGGCTAATCCAAGACGTTCGGCATTTTCAATCACCATCAAACTGGCATTGGGCACATCCACTCCAACTTCAATCACCGTGGTGGCCACCAGCAGATCAATTTCAGCCAGTTTAAAAGCCAGCATAACCTGTTCTTTGTCTGCTGATTTCATCCGGCCGTGCACTAGAGCAATACGTAAATCCGGTAATGCCTGTTGCAATTGTTCTGCGGTATCTTCCGCTGCCTGACATTGTAAATGCTCAGATTCTTCAATCAAGGTACACACCCAATACACCTGGCGTTTTTGCTGACAGGCCACATGAATCCGTTCAATAACTTCCGGGCGTCGATTGTCAGCGACCACCACCGTGGTCACCGGTTGCCTGCCTGGCGGTAATTCATCAATGACTGAGACATTTAAATCCGCATAAGCCGTCATTGCCAGGGTTCGTGGAATCGGTGTAGCCGTCATGACCAGCTGATGCGGCAGAACATCCACCGCTTTGCCTTTATCCCGCAAGGCCATACGCTGATGCACACCAAAGCGATGCTGCTCATCAATAATCACTAAACCCAGCCGATTAAAGGTGACTTCATCCTGGAATAACGCATGAGTACCTACGGCAATATTGATTTCGCCTTCCGCCAATGCGGCAATCACCTGGCGACGCTGCGAAGCCGTTTGCTTGCCAGCACACCAGCCGACTTGAATGCCTAACGGCTCCAACCAGTTACGAAACGTCTGATAATGCTGCTCTGCGAGTAATTCCGTCGGTGCCATCATCACCGCCTGATAGCCACTGGAAACGGCTATTAATGCTGATAAAGCCGCCACTACCGTTTTGCCGGACCCAACATCACCTTGTACCAATCGCTGCATCGGAATGCTTTGTTGCAGATCCTGGCGAATTTCTTTGATTACACGTTGCTGAGCACCGGTTAACGGAAATGGCAGTTGTTTTAAAAACTTTTCACTGAAGGTATCTGCATTAAATTTGGGTGCCTGATGTTGCTGAGTGCGATAACGGATTTGCCGCATGCTGAGCTGCTGGGCCAGCAGCTCTTCAAATGCCAGACGTTTTTGTGCCGGATGTTCACGGGAGATTAGCTGAGCGACATCGCAATCCGGCGGCGGTAAATGCACATATTTCAGGGCTTGGGTCAGATCAAAATGTGCGACGCGTGGATCCAGCAAAGCTTCAGGTAAATAAGCTGGCATGGTTTGCTGATCCAGCAGATTCAATGCCTGATGTAATAATTTACGCCAGGACAATTGATGCAAACCTTCGGTGGTTGGGTAAACCGGGGTTAAGGTCTCTTCGACAGCAAACGGCGCATCCCCCTGAATCAATTGGTATTCGGGATGCACCATTTCCAGAGTAGATGGGCCACTACGAACTTCACCAAAACAGCGAATACGCTGCCCTTTGGCTAATTGCTGTTGTTGGCTTTTGGAAAAATGAAAAAACCGTAATACCAATGCACCAGTGCCATCGCTGATATGACAAAGCAGTGATCGGCGCCGGCCGAATTTGACCTGACTGAGTTGAATCACCCCTTCGACCAGTTTTTCCTGCTGCGGCCGCAAACTGCCAATAGGCATTAAGCGGGTTCGATCCTGATAGCGTAGCGGTAGGTGAAACAACAGATCCTGGATCTGCCGTATCCCCAGTTTATCCAGCTTCTCAGCGAGTTTTGCGCCGACACCTTTCAGCGAGGTGACCGGATCGGCGATGGCCAGCTCAGTCACCAATAACCGCCTTTATCGCTTGAGGTTATGCGCCAAGATGCAAAATAGCATCCATTTCAACCGGAACATCTTTAGGTAACGATGCCACACCAATTGCCGCACGGGCAGGATACGGTTGTTGAAAATACTCCGCCATGATTTCGTTTACGGTACCGAAATACGCCAGATCGGTCAGGTAAATATTGAGTTTGACGACATCTTGCAAACTGCCACCGGCAGCCGTTGCAACAGCTGATAAATTATTAAACACCTGACGAACTTGAGTAGCGAAATCGCCTTCAACCACCGTCATGGTTTCCGGTACTAATGGAATTTGGCCGGACAAGTAAACAACATCGCCCACTTTGACGGCTTGTGAATAAGTACCAATAGCTGCAGGTGCATTGCTGGTGTGAATAATTTCTCGGGACATAAAAACTCCGGCTAAGTCGCCTTAGGACGACAGATTAAACAAATCAGTTATTAATACGGTTAATGCGTTCGACCATTTCCAATTGGCGCAGTCGACGGATAATACGTGCCAAATGCTGGCGATTGGTGACTTCGATAGTCAAGCGCAGATGGGTAAAACCACCATCACGTTCGTCAACCATTACATTGTCGATATTAGACTCGGCTTCTGAAATCACTGAAGCAATGGTTGCCAACGCACCTCGCTGGTTTTTCAGTTGCACCATCAAATCAACCGGGAAATCACGTTTGATTTCTTTGGCCCAGGCAACATCCAGCCATTTCTCATTCTGCTCACGTAAATGAGTGGTGTTTTTACAGCTGCGTTGATGAATAATAATGCCGCGCCCCGCACTGACAAAACCGTGAATCGGATCACCGGGGATCGGATGGCAGCAACGGGCAAAATTCACCACCATGCCTTCGGTACCGGCTATCAGCAGCGCTTGCGGCTCTTTATTCGGGGTTTCTTCCTGCAACAGCTTTTGAGCAACCAGTAAGGCAGAGATGTTTCCCAGCCCTAAATCGCTTAATAATTCATCAAAAGTTTCCAACTCATATTCTTTGAGCAAAGCGGTAATACGTTTGGTTGGAATATTTTCCAAGGCAGTGGAAAACGCTGTCAGGTGCTTGTTCAACAAACGCTGACCAAGCTGGATCGCTTCTTCGCCTTGCAAATTTTTGAGGTAATTACGAATGTTGGTACGAGCTTTAGGCGTCACCACAAAATTCAGCCAGGCTGGATTCGGGTGCGATGTTGGCGAAGTAATGATCTCGACGGATTGTCCGGTTTCCAGTTGTGAACTCAATGGCACCAGATGACGACCCACCCGAGCTGCAACACAGCTATTGCCGACATCGGAGTGCACTGCATAAGCAAAATCCACAGCGGTAGAACCACGCGGCAAGGTTAAAATCTCACCCCTCGGCGTAGAGACATAAATCTCATCAGGGAATAAATCGATGCGCAGATTTTCCAGAAACTCCATCGAGTCACCAGAACCTTTCTGCATTTCCAGAATGCCTTGCAACCACTGTCGGGCTTTGCGATGCGCCAAAGTATTACCGGCAGCTTCCCCTGTTTTATATAACCAGTGTGCTGCTACCCCTGCTTCGGCCAATTGATCCATATCGCGTGAACGGATTTGAACTTCTATCGGCACACCATAAGGTCCGAATAAAACCGTATGTAACGATTGATAACCATTGGCTTTGGGAATCGCAATATAGTCTTTGAACTTGCCCTGTACTGGTTTGTAAAGGTTATGTACTACTCCCAGCATTCGATAACAGGCATCGACATCATCAACAATAATACGGAAGGCATAGACGTCCATGACTTCTGAAAACGACAGCTGCTTACTGACCATTTTCTTGTAAATACTGTAGAGATTTTTTTCGCGCCCCTGAATATCGGCGCTGAGTCCTTCCTGTTCCATTCGATTGAGAATGGAGCCCGTGATCTGACTGACGATTTCCTTGCGATTGCCGCGGGCTTTACGTATAGCATCGGCCAATACACGATAACGAATCGGATACAGAACATGGAAGCCAAGATCTTCCAGTTCACAACGCATCAGATTCATCCCCAGACGTTGGGCAATTGGTGCGTATATTTCCAGAGTTTCATTGGCAATGCGGCGGCGTTTTTCAGGACGCAAATGTCCCAGAGTACGCATATTGTGCAGTCGGTCAGCCAGCTTAACGATAATGACGCGTATATCACGTGACATGGCCAGCAACATTTTTCGCAGATTTTCCGCTTGAGCATGTTGGCGTGTTTCAAACGCAGCTTGAGCCAGTTTGGTTACACCTTCAACCAGTTCAGCAACCGGTTCACCAAACTCAGCAATCACATCACGCTTGGACATCTCCGTGTCTTCAATCACGTCATGTAGCAGACCGGCCATAATGCACTCATAATCCATGTGCATCATCGCCAGTACATGTGCTACCGCTAAGGGGTGAGTGATATAGCGCTCACCACTGCGGCGAGTCTGTCCTTCATGGCATTGTTCTGCAAAATGATAGGCGCGGCGGATCGACTCGACCTGATTGGTTTCTAAGTAATTTGAGGTCGCAAAACACAGATCATCTATCGTAAGTTTGGGCTCAGACTCCTGAATGAAGTCAAGCTCAGACGCAACAGAAGGTTTTGCACTCACGATATTTAGATTTCGTTTAACAGCTCTTCGTCATTAACAATGCTTTCTGAAGCATGTTGACGAGCTGAGGTTTTAGTCAGAATAGTACGATCAACCAGACCGGCAGCAATTTCACGTAAAGCAATAACGGTAGGTTTGTCGTTATCGACCGGTACCATTGCATCATCACCCATGGCGATTTGGCGGGCGCGTTTTGCTGCAACCAGCACCAATTGAAAACGGTTATCTACATTTTCGAGGCAATCTTCAACTGTAGTACGTGCCATGATATTTTGTCCTGTGGTTAAAACATGTAATTTTACGAGAGATGCGAGGCTTAAGCCAGCAAGTCGGCCAACAAGGTACTGTAATTTGACTGCTGAACGGCCAGTTTGTGCCGACTGGCCACCACGATCGCTGTCAGACTGGCAAGTGCATGATCAAAATCGTCATTCACAATCAAATAATCAAATTCGACGTAATGTGACATTTCACTCTCGGCATCGCGCATTCTGCGCGAAATTGTCGCTTCATCATCCTGTCCACGACCTCTTAAACGTTGCTCAAGTGCCTGTTTAGAAGGTGGCAAAATAAAAATACTGCTGCTGTCCGGAAAATTTTTTCTTACTTGCTGGGCACCCTGCCAATCAATTTCCAGAATCACATCATTTCCGGCATGTAGCTGATGATGCACAGCCGCCGCAGAAGTACCGTAACTGTTATCAAATACCGTGGCAGATTCCAGAAAATCACCGGCATCACGCATTTTGCTGAACATTTCCTGGCTGACAAAAAAGTAATCTTCGGTGTCGACTTCACCTGCTCTGGCGGGTCGGGTGGTATGTGAAACAGATAACCGCACATGTGGATCCTGTTTGACCAACGCACGAACCAGACTGGTTTTCCCCGCCCCGGAAGGCGCCGCCACGATAAATAAACTTCCAGACATTTTGTTACCCTGCAGATTGCGCGGTTTCAGTTTTGAAACCTGTGTTCAGTGAATGAAAACAATACTGGTTTACGCTTTTTTGTGCCAGTTTTTTGCTTGGCTAAAAGCTGATTGTCTGTGGTTTTTCTATTGCTAATTTCCACTCCAACATAACCGTCAAAAAAATAAAAAATGTATTTGCTATTCCAAACAAAAATAAATCTCATTATCATTGCACTAATTATCAACCATGGAGTGTTCTATGCGTAAAGCAGGTATCTTTCTTAGTGTATGGCTGGGTTTAACTGTATTGCCGGTATCTGGGTGTAGTGACGATGCTCAACAAGAGATTAAAGAGGTTAATCTGTACTCTGCACGTATCGAATCTTTAATCAAACCGTTATTGGATGAATTTACTGAAGAAACTGGTATTAAGGTCAATCTGGTTACCGGTAATGCAGATGAATTATTGCAACGCCTACAAAACGAAGGTCGCAATACACCTGCCGATATTTTGTTGACTACCGATGCAGGTCGTCTGCACCGTGCGATGGAAGTGGATTTGGTTCAGCCTGTTCAATCCGATATTTTGATGCAGCGCATTCCAGCTTCATATCGTCATCCTGATGGCTATTGGTTTGGCTTATCACTGCGTGCCCGTCCAATAATGTACGTCAAAGATCGCGTTGATCCTGCTGAACTTTCGACTTATGAAGCATTGGTCGAACCGCGTTGGAACAACAGGATCTGTGTTCGTTCATCCAGCAATGTTTATAACCAGTCAATGGTTGCATCAATGATTGTGGCTAATGGCGAAGCAGCAACTGAAGAATGGGCAAAAGGACTGGTTGCCAACTTCGCACGCTCTCCTCAAGGTGGTGACCGTGATCAAATAAGTGCTGCTGCGGCTGGTCAATGCGATATCGTCATTGCCAACACGTATTATCTTGCAGGCATGCTGACTAGCAACGATCCGAAAGAAAGAGAAGCGGCAGAGAAAATTGGTGTTTTCTGGCCAAATCAAAATGATCGCGGTGTTCACATTAATGTCTCTGGAGCCGCCGTTATCAAAGATGCCAAAAATCAAGAAAATGCGATTAAGTTGATTGAGTTCCTCAGTAATGATGCTTCGCAAAAATGGTATGCAGAAACCAATGGGGAATATCCGGTACGAGCCGATATCGAAAAAGGCGAGCTGCTGGAGCAATGGGGTGATTTCCTGGCCGATCCATTGGATATGGATAAATTAGGCGAATTTAATGCCGATGCATTGCGTTTGATGGATCGTGCAGGTTGGCAATAAGGGCTTCCTTGCGTAAAGTTGGCAGTTTTGTCAGATTAACTGCCAACTTTACAATTCCATGTTATCAATAAATCAGTATCGTCCTTATCCACTGTTCATTCTGCTATTGGCACTTATCTTGTCAATGCCGGTGGTAGTGGTTTTGGCACATGTTTTTGTGCCGAGCGGCGATATCTGGCAGCACTTAAGCACCACCGTTCTTCCCGACTATATCCGTAATTCATTGTTACTGATGTTAGGCGTTTCCATCGGTACGCTACTTATCGGTGTCACCGCCGCCTGGCTAACGACGATGTGTCAATTTCCCGGCCGCAGTATCTTTGAATGGGCATTATTACTGCCCATGGCCATGCCAGCCTATATCATTGCCTATACCTATACTGGCATGCTGGATATCTCGGGTCCGGTGCAAATGACTTTGCGAGATTGGTTTGGCTGGCAATATGGTGATTACTGGTTTCCCCAAATTCGATCTTTGAATGGCGCAGTCGTCATGTTGACCCTGGTGCTTTATCCATATGTTTATCTGTTGAGCCGTGCTGCCTTTCTGAATCAATCTATCTGTGTTTTGGATGTCAGCCGTACCTTAGGCAATGGACCGTGGAAAACATTCTGGCGTGTTGCGCTGCCGTTGGCCCGTCCAGCAATCATTGCCGGTTTATCTTTAGCCTTGATGGAAACTCTGGCAGATTATGGCACCGTACAATTCTTTGGTGTCAGCACTTTTACTACCGGTATTTTCCGGACCTGGTTTGGTATGGGCAGTGCCGCTGCAGCAGCCCAACTAGCCGCTGGCCTAATGGTATTTGTATTTGCTTTGATCATTCTGGAACGTTATTCCCGCCGGAAAGCTCGCTATCACCACACCAGCCGTCGTCATCAGGATCTGCGCCGTTTTCAGTTAACAGGTAGTCGTGCTGTTCTGGCATTCGTGTTTTGTTTAGTCATTCTCAGTCTGGGCTTTTTATTACCGGCATTGCAATTGCTGAGCTGGACCATCCATGTGGCAGAGGCCGTCATTGATGCCCAGTTTATGCGATTACTGATGAACAGCCTTTCACTGGCGGCATTTGCTGCAGCATTGGCGTTAATATTGGCTATTGTTATGGCCTATGCCCAACGATTGTATCCCGGCAAATTAGTCAGTGGCGCTGTGCGTGTTGCAGGTATGGGCTATGCTGTTCCAGGTGCTGTGATTGCGGTTGGGGTGATGATTCCGTTTGCCTGGATTGATAATACAATCGATGATCTTGCCCGTAGCCATTTTGATTATTCCACCGGATTATTACTGAGCGGAACGTTAGTTGCCGTGACCTTTGCTTATCTGACACGATTCCTCGCAGTGTCATTACAAACTGTTGACAGTGGTTTGACACGTATTACGCATTCGATGGACGAAGCCGGACGCTCCTTTGGTTTCCGGCCATTGCAAATCCTCAGACAAATCCACATACCGATGTTAAGTGCTTCATTGATGACGGCCCTGCTGCTGGTGTTTGTCGATGTATTAAAAGAATTACCTGCCACACTTATTTTGCGGCCGTTCAATTTCAATACATTGGCAGTAAAAGCTTATGAACTGGCATCAGACGAACGATTGGCCGAAGCCGCTCCGGCAGCGTTGGCCATTGTGATTGCCGGAATTATTCCGGTAATTCTGTTAAGTAAAACCATAACCCGTTCACGCAAGCTAAAATTGGCTATTGATGAAAACTGATAACCCCATGCAAATTCCACAATTACAAGTCGACAATATCAGTATTGGCTATGCCGACAAAACTGTCGTAGAAGGTGTTTCATTTCAATTAAAGCAAGGCGAAATCGCGTGTTTATTGGGGCCTTCTGGATGCGGTAAAACCTCTGTGTTACGTGCTATTGCCGGTTTTGAACCAATAATTGAGGGCAACATTAAACTGCAAGGCAAAACCGTCAGTTCCTCGGCGATGTTTTTGCCTCCTGAAAAACGTCATATTGGAATGGTATTTCAAGATTTTGCGTTATTTCCACACCTGACGGTAGCGAAAAATATTGGTTTTGGCCTGCAAAAACTGTCTCGTAAACAACGACAGCAACGGGTTGAAGAATTGCTCGAACTGGTCGGGCTAACCGATGCCAAAAACCAATATCCCCATCAACTTTCCGGTGGGCAGCAACAACGTGTAGCGTTGGCAAGAGCAATGGCTCCACGTCCGGATATTCTGTTGCTGGATGAACCTTTCTCCAGTATGGATACTGAATTACGCGAACAGCTTGCCAGAGAAGTACGGGATTTACTGCGCCAGGATGGCGTAACAGCCATTATGGTGACCCATGATCAACATGAAGCATTTGTTATGGCCGATCAGATTGGGGTGTTGGGTCAAGGTAAATTACTGCAGTGGGGTAATGGCTACGATTTATATCATCATCCAAGCAGCCGTTTTGTAGCTGACTTTATCGGGCAAGGTGTACTGATTCCAGGTGAAATCATTGCGGATAATAAGATCCATACTGAGCTTGGACTTGTCAGCGGTAAAATAACCTCACCTGCCGCTTCCGGTCAGCAGGTAAATTTATTATTACGTCCGGATGACATTATTCATGATGATAATAGTCCACTAAAAGCCGAAATTGTCGCCAGAGCTTTCCGCGGTGCGGTGTATCTCTACACATTAAAGCTGCAAAGCGGTCAAAAAATTCTCTGTCTGGTGCAAAGTCATCATCAACATGAGATTGGTGAATTCTTAGGCATACGACTGGAAGCAGACCATTTAGCTGTGTTTTCTGACCATTCCTGAATACCTATAGGAAAATATCCTAAGAAAATGCGGGAAGTAGTACCAAGGTACTATAGCAATCGCCTGCAATATCTATAAATTATGCGCTGTAAGTCACAAAAACCTAAATTACTTAAAGGCGCTAATCTGTATGACAAAAACCACCCTGATCAAAACATTGTTGTTGTTTGTAACAGCTTCATTAAGCTTCACTGTTAATGCGGCATCATTAGATTTGACCGGTACCGTGAACTATAACGCCAATGGCTTTAAGGGAACGGTTTCTCAGGTTCAAAATATCAATGATTTTCTACCAGGGGCTTTTGAAGGTTTTTACGTTGCTAAACCCAATCCAAATGCTATGAGTGCAGCACATGTGCAAACTGCTTTAACAGCAGCTGGCTCAAGTTTTGTGGTAACTGACTTTTTCAAAATTGATAGTCCTGTGACTAACAGCTTAAATACCTCTTCATTAGGTTTGTCATTTACTGGCTTTTTAATGAAATACGGCACCACAACTTTGATCGGTTTATTCAGCTCTCCTATTTCAAGCTTGGATTTTCTGACTCATGATGGTAAAGATGTTTCACATATCGCCTATTTCAATACTTCAGTTTCTGAAGTTCCATTACCTGCGGCATTATGGTTATTTGCGCCAGCTTTAATGGGATTTTTGGGCTTTAGACGCCGTATGACAAAATAAAATTTAACGCCTTAAAACAAAAAAAGCCGTGTTTATCACGGCTTTTTTTTTGCGTATATGCAGTGACCTTTAATCTCTATCTAAGTTAAGTTTGCTGGCAGCCAACATTTCATAGGAATTTTTCCCACAAAAAGTCGGGAATTAGTACCAAAGTACAATATGAATGCTTGTATCAGCGGCCTAGATTATGAGACGTAGTTCACAATAACTCTAAAAACCAATGGGGGGCAACTTATGAATAACTACATTAAATCGCTACTAATGGCAGGTTTGGCAACCCTGTCCTTTGCCGTCAACGCAGCAACCATAACACTTATCGATCCGCAAAATTATTTAACTCCTGAAGGCCCTCCCGGTAACACTGGAACGATATCTACCATAGTAAATATCAATGACTTTATGCCCGGTGCTTCAAAAGGTTATTTAATCGAAGGTGCTATTCCTAATGCAGTGGATGCCAATCAACTGCAAACCGCATTGGATGCAGCAGGTTCAGGTATTACAGTTTCTGGTTTTACTAAAATTGAACCACCTCCTGTCGGCAACGTCTTTGACTCCTTTTCGCTGGGAGTGGCGTTCCAGGGATTTTTAATCAAATATGCAACCTTCACTATGGTTGGCTTATTTGATTCACCAATCTCTCAATTGAGTTATGTAACACATACCGGTCAGGATGTATCACATATTGCTTATTTCAATCCCTCTGCAGTTCCGCTACCCGCAGCATTGTGGTTATTTGCTCCAGTTCTGATGGGATTTCTGGGTTTCAGACGTCGTTTAGCTAAATAGTGCATTTCTCAACAATTAAAAAGCCGTGTATACCACGGCTTTTTTTTGTCCGTACTTAACCCAGAGAATTATTGTTATTTCCAACGGATAATTATTCTAAAAACTTCCATCAATAGCGAGCAGCTTATTTGGTAATTGAGCATTAAGCTTGGTTTGAATAAACGTTAAATCTGTAAAAAAATCGATATAAAAACAAGCTGTTGTTAATTTTTTTCATTATTTTTTACACACTTCAATGCCATCAACAACAAACTTTCCAGCCACTAAACAAAACTGAATAGTAAAAATGTAACTTGGGGCGCAGAATATCAGCGACAGCCTTGTTACATTAGCATCTGAATTGTGGTAAATTCCTTGCAGTTTATATTGAATAAAAATAATAGCTAAATATATGAATATATTGACATTTACTGGACTAGTGAATAACGGGACATGATACGATTTCGGCAATTTGCTGCGGAATGTTCTCACTATTTATTCCTAAGCGTATTGTGGCTATTGCTCTTTCTTGCGCCTAATCCCAGTTTTGCCCAGCAACAATTTGTCGGTCAGTGGTATGAAGTTAAAGCCGATTGGCGTTTCCCTGATCCTCCATTTAAAACCATTGATGCCCCATTTTTAACGGGTGGACATTTTGTTTTTCGTTCCTTTTTTGATATTACCGATACTGATGAAACGATTGTTATTGATTTTAAAAATGCCAGTGTTTTAGGTCGTTTTCATCACTACATTTCCGATTCAACCGGCAAAGTTGTTGCTGAAGCGCGCGGCGGCATTGAATCGGACTCAAAAAATACCTTTTTTCTGCGTCATGGGCGTGAATTCAGCTTGCCTCCGGGGCAATATCAACTGACAACAGAGTTGGTTTCTACTTATTTCATCGCTGAACCCCAACCCTATTGGGATTCACTCTCCCATTACCGGGAGGCCATAAAATTGGGCACGGTAATCACTCTGGTCAGTATGGGCATACTGATAAGTCTGGGAGTGTATTACGCTATTCTGGCTTATGTCAGAAGACGTACCACTGAAACCATGTACGCCATCTTTATCTGGATGAACGTGATCTTTAACGGGACCAGCCTGCTCATTACCCCAGATCTATTTAATCTCAATTGGTTTTACCTTGCTGGCGCTCCTATTTTATTAAGCAACTTTGCCTATCTGTTATTTGCCAAGCATTTATTACAAATCCGAGCCAGTACGCACCCCAGACTACATAATCTGGCAAAACTGATTTTGACGAGTATGGCTGTGTTGCTTGTCGTGGCGATATTCAATAAACATCTGATATTGGAATGTGCCCGCTATGGTGTCGGATTAATGATGGTATATGGATTAATTGCCGCGCTGGTACGTGCTTTTGAAGGTTATAAAATCGCCTATTTTTATCTGGTCGCAATTGCTGCATTTTTTATGATTGGCTCTTATGCAATATCCAGCAAGGATTTAGTCGGTATTTATACCATCTATATCGAACATATCGGGCTGCTGGCCGTCACGGTTGAAGTATTACTGATAGGTCTTGTATTGGGTTATCAGTTTGCCGAGATTTACCGCGAAAAAGAAAACAATCTGGCTTTGATTCAGCATAGTTTACAAATTGCTCATCATGACGCCTTAACTGGTCTGCCCAATCGTTATGCATTAGACCTTACTCTGGAAAAACTCCCTTCCAACGGCATGATAACGTTGTTAGATATGGATAATCTGAAGGTCTATAACGATACCTATGGGCACCAGAAAGGTGACGAAATGTTACAAATGTTTGCCAATATCCTTTCCACAAAATTAGGCAAACTCGGTGTATTACATCGAATGGGTGGAGATGAGTTTGCTATTACCAGTGAAAGTCTTGCATACGCTGAAAAAATCAAACAGGTAATTGCTGAAACCATTGACTATATGCAACAGAATGGTTTTGAAAAAGCCGGTGTCAGTTATGGTTCCGCTTACATGATGGAGACACTGAATATTGAGGATCTGCGAATGCTGGCAGATGAACGAATGTATCAACATAAACGTAGAAATAATAACCCGCAGTGGGCCTAAAACAACTTTAAGAAAGGACTCTTATGCAAAAATTTATTCTTCCGATATTACTGGCTCTACTACTACCATTACTAGCCAGTTGGTTTGCCTATCCTGAGACGCATTTGCCACCTGATTTTGGCGTGTTCCCACCCCAATATGTAGCTGATGCGCCAGGTTTTAATCTCACGGTATTTTGTATCATTGCTTTGGCTGAACTGGTGATTATCGCCTTGTATTTTATTCCGGCTTTATTTGGCTTCAAAAAAGTTACCCCTGATCCTCGAGCAAAAACGGTAGCCCTGCCTGTCTGGTTCTGGGTGGGCTTAGCGGTGACTTTATTCTTTTGGTGGCTGATGTGGAGCCGGGAAACCATATTCGGTGATCTTGTCTATTATGCTTTTACCCCGATGTGGTGGGGATTTATCTTTGTGCTGGATGGTTTGGTCTATCGTTATTCCAACAGACAATCGCTGTTTGCCAGCAAACCTAAAACCTTTCTGATAACGGCCATCGTTTCACTGGTTGGCTGGTATTTATTCGAATATTTTAATTATTTTGCCTTGGGGAACTGGTATTACCCCAACAGCACCATGCCTGAGCTTTCCCATCAAACAATGGTACTTATTTTCCTGTTGGCCTATACCACCGTCTGGCCAGCCATTTTCCAATGGTACACATTATTAAACACCTGCCCTCGCCTGGTCAGCCGCTTTGCTAATGGTCCTAAACTCAGCCTGAATGGCAATCTGTTAATTCTGGCTGGATTGGTATTATTAACATTAATGGTGTTCTGGCCCTACCCATTGTTCTGGGTATTATGGATTGGACCATTACTGGTATTTTCAGGCGTATTAATTCGTGCCAATATCTGGTCACCATTTACCGCGATGGCCGAAGGGAACTGGTCACCTGCCTTATTAATGGCGCTTTCAGCTATGTTGAATGGTTTTTTCTGGGAGTTCTGGAATTACGGCAGTGCTCATCCTGTTGAGCCGGTGACTAACCCAAATTATTGGGTTTACGATATTCCCTATATCAATGTGATCCACATATTTTCAGAGATGCCACTGCTGGGATATATGGGCTATATGCCTTTCGGCATATTAGCCTGGGTCATCTTTATCTGGGCCGGTAAAGTGTTTGGTTTTAATTCCGATTTGGTCAATAAATAATCTGCGATCTGAAATGGTCAGTAGCCTACCATTGTCTACTGACCATCATATGTAACCAAACGGCCTCGTTACGTAGTTGAGCATCATTACCAAACGGAAGCTCTGGATTGGTGTAATCCACCTTTTTACGAAAATCGTATTCAATACCGCTGAATAGAGTCCATTCCGAGTTAAGTTTGTAACTGCCACCAAAAGTAAGATGGTGATCAAAGATACCGGCAACCACCGGATTGGTATGCTCTTTGGGTATCGGGTTTTTACCGTAGTTATAACCTGCATACAAAGTCATTTTCTCGGTGTATCGATAGGCCATACCGGTAGCAAACACTAATTGGTTGTTCCAGTTCATGGCCGATGTGCTATTGATATCAGGTAAGGCCGAATTATTCGGATTGCTGGCTTTTAACACGTTTTGTTTCATCGCATCAGACCAGTTTATCCAGTTTATCTTTAGCGACAGCAACAACTTATCATTCATTTGATAAGCAGCACCCACACCGATTTCTTCAGGTAAAGCCAGCCCCTTCAGAGTGACATTATCGTATTTAACAACGCCCATGCCCGCGCCGGTCATATTGAGTTTCAGCTTACCATCGGTTAAAGGCAGTTCCGTTTTACCGGTATAAGTCGCGGCTAACGTGAGTTTGGGAGTTGCCTGATATTGAATACCCAGTTTAAAACTGGTGCGTAGGCTGCTGGCATCTTCGATTTCAATGCCTGCAAATGTCGGCGGCACTGAGGTATCCGCAAAAATCTTTTGTTCCGCCTGCGCATAGACCAGACCAAAACTGCCCCCTACAGACCATTTATCATTTACTTTACAGCCCAAACCCGCCGTCAGTTTTGCTACGGCAAATAAACCTGAATACTCATCCTCTGTGCCAAAAGCGGTTTGCAACTTTTCAAACACACCACCTGATCCACCTTGTGCAAACAGCCCAAGTCCAGCAGTACACGGCATATTTTCCAGTTTTTGGGCATAACCCATACCACCCAGACCGGTGTAAAGGTTGCTGGCGTGTCGATCATTTCCAAATTGATCTTCATGTGAAAGATCAGTGATCCGTAATAAGGAACCGTAAAGATCGAACTGTTTGCTTTGAATTTGAGTAAGCCCCGCGGGATTAGTATTGAGTGCACTGGTATCGCGAGCAACGGCAATATCCGCTCCGGCCATTAATGTCGATTCAGCGCCAAAACCAATCAGATTGATACCGTTTGTTGCATGGCTGGCACCGGCAAAAAGTCCCAGAGAGCAGAGTATTATTTTTTTCATTTTTGCTCTTAATATAGGTGCTCTTTCAATCATCCATGTAGAGCGCTTGTTAACACAGAACCTCATCTTGTATGTTCCGGTGATAGCGTTAACTAGCGGCAGAAACACAAGTGTCTTTAATTGTTAGTCAGAATATTACTCAATATTCTGGATCTGCTCTCGCATCTGTTCTATCAGTACTTTCAGATCGACTGAATAACGGGTGGTGTCGGTATCAATCGATTTAGAACCCAAAGTATTGGCTTCGCGGTTAAGCTCCTGCATCAGGAAATCCAATCGACGACCAACCGGCTCATCACGTTGTAAAACACGTTTAACTTCATCAACATGACTCTGCAGACGATCCAGCTCTTCGGCCACATCACTTTTCTGGGCAATCAATACAATTTCTTGTTCCAGCCGCTCGGCATCCAAAGTCACTTCAAGCTCTGCAGCTTTTTGTGCCAGACGCTGACGTTGTTGTTCAAGGATCTCCGGCATGCGAAGTTTTACGGCTTCTGCGATTTGTAAAATCTCATCGCAACGCTGCAAAATCATCTCTGCCAGGGCTTGCCCTTCTCGCTCTCTGCCACTGATAAAATCGGCCAAAACAATTTCCAGCGCATCCACAGATTGTTGTTTCAATGTCGCTAAATCAACTTGTTCAGTATCAGCGACTCCTGGCCACTGTAATAATCGTAGCGGATCAATCGGCAAAGGCTGCTTGGTCATTTGGGTTAATTGTTCACAGGCGTTGAGAACGGATTGGGCGAGATTTTCGTTAATGTGCAACGCAGTTTGCTGCTGAGAAGGATGATAGCGCAGACTGGCTTCAATCTTTCCACGAGCCATTCGTTCGGCAAACATCTTGCGGATATCCATTTCTAAAGGTCGAAACGTTTCTTCTAGCCGCAATGCGAGTTCTAAATAACGATGATTAACCGATCGGATCTCCCATATCAGGGTACCGAGTTCAGTCACTTGTTCATGGCGGGCAAAGGCGGTCATGCTTCGTATCACGATGTTTTTCCTATAGCGGTCGAGCGCCTATGGTAACGAAAACTGAACGTAAAAAGCACGCGGCAATTGGGTGGCATCAGTATAATCATCGTATTTTTAAGTTAAGGAAGTGCAGATGCGTCCAAGTGGCCGACAACCCGATCAACTCCGTGAGATCACTATCACCCGCAATTACACAAAACATGCGGAAGGCTCCGTTTTGGTCGAGTTTGGCGACACCAAAGTATTATGCACCGCCTCGGTTGAAGAGCGAATTCCACCTTTTCTACGTGGGATGGGCGAAGGCTGGATCACCGCTGAATATGGCATGTTGCCTCGCTCGACCGGTACACGTATGCAACGTGAATCTGCCCGCGGTAAACAAGGTGGTCGCACTATGGAAATCCAGCGTTTGATTGGACGTTCTCTCCGCGCAGCGATTGATTTAAAAGCCTTGGGTGAGCGCACTATTACTATTGACTGTGATGTGATTCAGGCTGATGGAGGCACACGTACTGCTTCCATTACCGGTGCCTTTGTTGCGTTACACGATGCAATTGATTATTTGATAAAAAAACGCAAAATCAAGAAAAGCCCATTACATGGTCAGGTAGCTTCTGTTTCTGTCGGTATTCACAATGGTACGGCAGTGCTGGATCTGGATTATGCTGAAGATTCTACGGCCGAAACAGATATGAATGTTGTCATGAATGATGCCGGAGCTTATATTGAGTTACAGGGCACTGCAGAGGGTCATGCCTTTCGGGCTGACGAGTTGCAATCCATGTTAGATCTGGCGGCTAAAGGAATTGAACAGCTGATGATTAAACAACGTGAAGCTTTGGCAAACTGATGTCAAAAATCGTTCTGGCCAGCGGCAATATTGGCAAACTGCGTGAGTTATCGCAAATTCTCAGTCCATTAGGATTGGAGCTGATTGCACAATCCGATTTGAACGTTCCTGAGGCTGAGGAAACCGGCCTCAGTTTCGTTGAAAATGCCATTATTAAGGCACGAAATGCAGCGTTAATCAGTGGCTTACCAGCTATTGCCGATGATTCCGGTATTGAAGTGGATGCATTGCATGGCGCTCCCGGTATTTATTCATCACGCTATGCCGGTCCAGATGCTTCTGATACCGATAATATCCAAGCCTTACTTACCGCGATGAAAGACGTTCCGGAGAACGAACGCACAGCCCGTTTTCAATGTGTGGTGGTGTTTATGCGGCATGCTGAAGATCCAACCCCACTGATTTGTCAGGGCAGTTGGCACGGGCAAATCCTGCAATCGCCCATCGGCGATGAAGGTTTTGGATATGATCCGGTTTTCTGGGTATCCGAAACTGACTGTACTGCAGCAGAGCTGTCCCCTGAACAGAAACATGCGATTAGTCATCGAGGCAAAGCCATGCGTCAGTTTATGGAAGAGTTTAAATACACTCGCCATCAACCTTAAAAAGTTAGCTGGTGTTAAACCTACATTCAATTCGCGAGTCAGTCAGCCTTGCAGACTAAAATCATCAAGGCTGATGCCGCCGTGTTCGACTTCACCGGATTACCGCCACTCAGCCTGTACATTCATGTGCCGTGGTGTGTGCGTAAATGTCCATATTGCGACTTTAATTCACATCAGGCCGGTGATGAGATCCCTGAAAAAACCTATATCGATGCATTGATCCGGGATCTCGAACAGGATCTGCCACTGGTCTGGGGACGCAGTATTCAAACCATCTTTATCGGTGGCGGTACTCCAAGTCTGTTTAGCGCAGAAGGATATGATCGTTTATTTTCCGCCTTGCGAGCCCTATTGCCTATTCGCGCCGATGCAGAGATTACCCTGGAAGCCAATCCCGGTACCTTTGAAGCCGCTAAGTTCACTGATTATCGTGCGGTGGGCATTAATCGTTTATCGATTGGCATTCAAAGCTTTAATGGTGACTCATTAATCGCCTTGGGCCGTATTCACGATGGTAAACAAGCCATTCGGGCTGCAGAGATCGCCCACCATGCCGGCTTTGATAATTTTAATCTGGATCTGATGTTTGGCCTGCCCAATCAAACGGCAGAACTCGCCAGGAAAGATGTGGAAACCGCTATCGCGCTCGAACCAACACATATTTCCTATTACCAACTGACCATTGAGCCCAATACTTTTTTTCATCAATCGCCGCCCCAATTACCGGATGATGAGCCGATTTATGACTGGCAGATTGCCAATCAGCAACGGCTTGCCGAAGCAGGTTATCTGCAATATGAGATCTCGGCCTATGCCAAAAAAGGCTGTCAGAGCCGCCACAATCTCAACTACTGGCAGTTTGGGGATTATTTGGGCATTGGTGCCGGTGCACATGGAAAACTCACCAGCGCCGCCACACAATCGATTGAACGACTGGTCAAACAAAAGCAACCTCAAGCCTATTTGAATCTGGTCAGCACACCGCAACGTATTCTGAAACAAGAACAGGTTGGCATTAAAGAAATCGGTTTTGAGTTTATGCTAAATGCCTTACGGCTAACCGATGGTTTTGCTACACCGTTGTTTATGCAACATTGCGGCGTGCCATTAGCGACCATAAAAAATCAACTGGCTGAAGCCGAAGAGCGCGGCTTGATTGATTATTCGGTTGAATGGATTCGACCTACAGAATTAGGTCTACGTTATTTAAACAGTTTGATTGAACTATTTTTGCCAGAATAATATGCTGGCGCAGGTTTTTGAGGGAGTCATCATCATGTTGAAACGCTATTTTATGGCTGCCGGGCTAACCTTATGTATGGCAATGCCTTTACAGGCCGATGTGTTATCTATCGCCGAACCAACCTATAACACGCCCAATTCCGAGTCTGGAGTGCTACGCCCAACCCGAGGCATGTCCATGTCACAGGTGGAACAGAAGTTTGGCAAAGCAGAACAACAATATGCGGCCAAAGGCACACCACCAATTACCCGCTGGCAATATTCACAGTTTGATGTGTACTTTGAAAATCAGCTGGTGATTCATTCCGTGGTTCGTCGCGAACCTGCCCAGCCATAAAACCCAGCTTAAGACTCGCCCAGAAAACGTCGCTTCGCCCATGCCGGTAAGGTGCCTACCCGGGCGTGGTTGAGTGAATCCATTTCAATGACGATCAATATCAACACACTGACCAAAGTCGGTAAAAAGCTTAATCCGCCAACAAAAGCAAATGCGGCTTCTTTCATCAAGCCAAGGTAGGTATAACTTAACCAACCAAGCACTGCGATAGTTACCACTACCGATAAGACTATGGCAAAGAAAAAGCTCCAGCGACGGGCAATCTGCCAATGAATATAGACAAACTCACTGTCTTCACGCTTGATCCGGCTGGAACGAATAAACGTATAGCCTAAAAACAAAAATGATAACAACGGCACCAACACGATAAACTCAAAATAACTCTTACCGGTCGCGGCAATCGCGGTAAACAGCAAGATATGGTTTGCAATCAGATTGGTTAAAAAAATGTCGTGCGGCATTCTTGCCGCCGACCTTTCCTGATCCTGTGGTGCCGTCATTTCAGTCATATTATCTGGCCAAGTTGTTAATAATCGCCTCGCGTACTGAGTCCAATGTAGCACTTACTGTAATAACAGGTGAGGTGCTTTGTTTAATTGCAATGTCCGGATCTTTAAGGCCATGGCCGGTGAGCGTGCATACCACGGTACTACCTTCAGGGATCTTACCGGTTTTAATATCACGTAAAGCACCTGCCAGCGAGGTGGCTGATGCGGGTTCGCAGAAAATACCTTCTTTTTCTGCCAGCAATTTTTGCGCAGCCAGAATTTCATCATCAGAACATTCATCAAACCAGCCGTGAGATTCTTCTTTCACTTTCCAGGCCATATCCCAGCTTTGCGGATGACCGATGCGAATCGCGGTGGCAACAGTTTCAGGATCATCCACCATAGCACCACGCATAAAAGGAGCACTGCCAGCAGCTTGATACCCCACCATTTTCGGACGGTTACCAACAATAGCTCCACCAGCATATTTGCAATGACCATGACAGAAAGCACAAGCTTCCGTCACGTGTTCACCGCAACCCGAAGAATATTCACAATAGCCAATCCAGTGCGCTGTAATATTACCGGCATTACCTACTGGCAAGCAGTGATAATCCGGTGCACGGCCTAATTCTTCAACAATTTCGAAGGCGGCCGTTTTTTGACCTTGCAAACGGTATGGGTTAATTGAGTTTACGATGGTCACAGGTGCATGTTCAGCGACTTCTTTTACCAACTGCATACCTTCATCAAAGTTACCTTTGATTTGGATGACAACAGCATTGTGCATCATCGCTTGTGCCAATTTACCTTGGGCAATTTTACCGTCAGGAATAATAACAAATGCAGTGATACCAGCACGTGCTGCATAAGCAGCAGCAGCAGCGGAAGTGTTACCAGTTGAAGCACAAATAATCGCTTTACTACCATCTTCAACAGCTTTGGTCACCGCCATGGTCATGCCACGATCTTTAAATGAACCTGTCGGGTTCAGACCTTCATATTTGACGTAAATATCAACATCCTTGCCAATCAGTTTAGGGATGTTATTCAGCTTCAATAGTGGAGTGTTACCTTCACCAAGGCTTATCAGACGAGTGTCGTCATTGACCGGCAAACGGTCACGATAGCGTTCAATCAGGCCAGTGTAACGTGGACGAAATGACATAAAGTTTCCTCTTTAATTCTTTCTTTAACGGGCGTATCAATCAGCCCAGCGTTTCCATGCGAATACGCATGATCGCATCTTTAACGGTATCCAATGCTTCAATTTGAGCAATAGCTTCATCCATATTTTTCTCAACCACCGGCTGGGTCAACATGATAATCGGCACTGTGCCCTCTTCTTCTTCCGGTTGTTTTTGCAAAATCGCTTCAATATTGATGTCCTGCTCGCTGAAAATCCGCGTAATGTCGGCTAACACGCCCGGTTTATCTTCCGTGTTGATTCGCAGATAGTAAGAGGTAATCACCTCAGACATCGGCAGTATCGGGGTGTCTTTCAATGAATCAGGCTGGAAAGCCAGATGCGGTACACGGTTTTCCGGATCAGTAGTCAGCGCACGAACAATATCAACAATATCAGCTACTACCGCTGAAGCGGTCGGTTCAGCGCCAGCACCAGCACCGTAGTATAGGGTTGGCCCAACCGCATCGCCTTTCACCACCACAGCATTCATCACACCATTCACATTGGCAATCAGACGACGTTTTGGAATTAATGTCGGATGGACTCGCAGTTCAACACCTTGTGGTGTTTTCTTGGCAATGCCCAGATGTTTAATGTGATAGCCCAATTCTTCTGCGTACTGCACATCTTCTTGGGAAATTTTGCTGATACCTTCGGTATAGGCTTTATAAAACTGTAACGGAATACCAAAGGCAATTGAGGCCATGATAGTCAGCTTATGCGCCGCATCAATGCCTTCTACGTCAAATGTCGGATCGGCTTCGGCATAACCCAAAGCCTGAGCTTCGGCCAGCACATCAGCAAAGTTACGGCCTTTATCACGCATCTCGGTCAGGATAAAGTTGCCCGTTCCGTTAATAATGCCTGCCAGCCATTCAATCCGGTTTGCTGCAAGTCCTTCGCGGATGGCTTTAATAATTGGAATACCACCAGCAACCGCTGCTTCAAAGGCAATGGTGACGCCTTTTTCCTGCGCCTTGGCAAATAGCTCGTTACCATGCATTGCAATTAATGCTTTGTTCGCAGTAACAACGTGTTTGCCATTCTCAATGGCCTGCATGACTAAATCACGGGCGATTCCTGTGCCACCAATCAGTTCAACAACAATCTGAATTTCCGGATCATTAACGACTGAAAACGCATCATCAGTTAAATTAATACCCGTTAGATCACAAGTTTTAGGTGAATCCAGGTTTTTATCCGCTGCACGCGTAATTTCAATACCACGGCCAGCGCGACGGCTAATTTCTTTTGAATTTCGCTTTAAAACACTGACAGTACCACTACCAACAGTGCCTAAGCCAAGAATACCAATTTTGACTGATTGCACTTTTGCCCCCTACCCTTTTTTCATCATGTCGCGGATACCACGGATTGCCTGCCGGGTACGGTGCTGATTTTCAATCAGTCCGAAACGTACGTATTCATCGCCGTACTCACCAAAACCGATTCCTGGTGATACCGCGACTTTGGCTTCTTTAAGCAATTTTTTACTAAATTCCAACGAACCCATTTCTCGGAACTGTTCCGGGATTTTGGCCCAGACAAACATGGTCGCTTTTGGCTTCTCAACCGGCCAGCCAATGGCATTTAACCCATCGCATAACACATCACGACGTTGTTTATAGGTTTCCACGATCTCTGCCACACATTCCTGAGGACCTTCCAGTGCGGTAATCGCCGCCACCTGAATCGGCGTAAACATACCGTAATCCAGGTAGGACTTCATGCGTGCCAGAGCAGCTACCAATGTTGGATTGCCCGACATAAAACCTACTCGCCACCCCGGCATATTGTAGGTTTTAGATAAAGTATAAAACTCGACTGCGACGTCAATTGCACCAGGGATCTGCAAAATTGATGGTGCTTTATAACCATCAAATGTGATCTCACCATACGCCAGATCGTGAACCACCCAAATCTGGTGTTCTTTAGCAAAATCCACTACGCGCTGAAAGAAATCCAGTTCAACACATTGAGTAGTTGGATTGCCGGGGAAATTCAGCACCAGCATTTTGGGTTTAGGCCAGGAATCTTTGACAGACTTTTCCAGCTCGGCAAAAAAATCGACATCAGGTGTTAACGGCACATGACGGATATCCGCTCCGGCAATAACAAAACCATACGGATGGATAGGATAAGCCGGGTTAGGCACTAATACCGCATCGCCAGGGCCAACAGTTGCCATGGCTAAATGCGCCAAGCCTTCTTTGGAACCAATGGTAACGATGGTTTCAGAATCAGGATCAAGAGTCACATCGTATTTACGCTTGTACCAGTCGCAGATGGCTTTACGTAAACGCGGAATACCTCTGGAAACTGAGTATCGGTGGGTATCAGGACGCTGGGCCGCTTCGACTAATTTTTCCACAATGTGCGCAGGTGCCGGTTTATCCGGATTTCCCATGCCAAAGTCGATAATATCTTCGCCGCGCGCACGCGCTTTTGCCTTCAAATCGTTTACAATGTTGAAAACGTATGGCGGAAGACGTTTGATTCTAGGAAATTCGTCGTTCAACTGAGCACCTGCTATTAGCTAAAACGGTTGGCAAACCAAGCAAAATAACTGAAAATCATTCACACTTCAAATTGATTTATTA
>NZ_JAUSCC010000072.1 GCF_030651745.1 Methylophaga sp. | reverse complement strand
GATTCAGCAGGGTGCGCTGTTTGACCTGCTGCCCTTCACGCACCGATTCAACCAGTCGGTAGGTAAAGTAGGCTTCGCCATCAGCCAGGGATTTTGTTTTGGTTTTTCGAATGTACATGCCGATAGCGTGCTGCAATCGGTGCGGAAAATCAATACCAAGGATAAAATTCAATGGCACTACATTAGATCGAAAAAAATGACCATTGATTTTAAAGGACTTTTTTTCAAAAAATCGCCAGAAATCAAAATATCAATGACTTAGAGAGGTTTGAGTGACGAAGTTAGGTTAAGCAGTTTTACCGAACAGAAATATGGGGTCAAAAGAAATATGGGGTCAGGTCTTGTCCTTTGCCTCCTTGATCCTGAATAGGCAAATAACAAGACATGACCCCGTTCATTGATTGCCACTCCATAGTGAGTTCTGAGTCTTGAAACGGTAACTAGACCTCCGCGCCCCAAGAACTGCGAAAAGCTATTTTCTTATGACAAGCTTACCCATCAGCGCTTTGCTCACACAATCTAACCTTATTCGGTGGGTATCATTGCGAGTACACGAGCTCCAATAATGGTTTGCGCCCAGCGATGTGAAGGCGAATAAAAATTCGTCGGCCATTTAACGCCTTATGGCCCCAAGAAAAATAATTGGCACATGAGAAATGAAGAGCGTGAGTGGCATAAGGTTCTAACTTACGGTCGCCTGCATCAAATTCGGCGCTTTCAAAAGACTTAAATTTTCTTATTGGCCAACGACCAGAACAATAAAGAAGTTCCCAATGCGCAAGGATAAGTGGACGACTTGAAAGGTTACGGATAAGAATCTCGTTGCCGATGCTTTCATTTCCGGTGAAGTTATAGCTGACGCCAACACGATCGCGATCTCGCCAAAGCTCAAATAGCTTGACTACTGCGAGTACCGTAGAGAGGATTGCACCCCACCACGCAATTAAAGACGAACCTGTTTCAGCAACGGCCATATCTTGACGCCCAACGTTCAAATTGAGGGGCAGCCCGCTTCTGGGCCGTCCCTCTCGAATGCAGGGTTAGCCACATTACGAATGGATAAGCTGAAAGGTTACTCCCTTTCAGGCTTAACATCATTGCCACCTTCCGGCGGTTTCTTGCCAAAAATCAATTTGAAGATCGCGGCACCGACGCCCCACACTACAGCGCCAATGGCCCAACAACGTCACCATGCCCAAGCTAGCTTGGACACTATGATCTCGTGCTATGGCCGTGGCTGGAACCAACAGCAGTGCGAATAAAATTTTCATAACTACCTCGCCCACCAAAAATTGTGGAGAATATCTATTGGAAATGTTTACAGCTATCATGGTTAATTACAAAACCAAGAACAAAACGGTTGTCGATGTCATAGTATTCATATTTCCAATAAGCACCTCTATTGATAAGCTTTGCGACATCTGGGTGGGTACATAAGCCGTTAATCGAATTTCTGAAGAACTCGGCCTTCAAATTTTCGATACTGCTGAGTTCAGATGATTTGATCATGAAGTGATAGCGAGCCAATATGGCCTTGCCAGAGGCTGTCATTGATGTCACTTGAATTTCATCGTTAACTCTCATTGGCAACCCCTTTTGTGTCGCATTTGCCATGCCACGAAGCTCGTCTTCAACAGAGGCTGCTGGCGCAAGTGGTGACAGCACAATAAGTGTTATCGCAATCACTGGCCCTTTAAATATGTTCTTCATAGGCGAATCCTCCAAGTGGCTAATTCTGCATATCATCCCTGATCGCCGTACTCTAGGCAATAAGCTCAATTACCTTATCAGGACATTAACTGTAGATCACGATAGACAGTATCTTTTTACCGCGGTAATAGCCCGGTAGGATGCGGTGAGGAACGAACCGCATCAATCGCGGAGATGGGGTCAAGTCTTGCAATCCAGCATTCGACGAAAGCAGTAAGCAAGGATTTTCACAAAATGCGTTATTGCAAGACCTGACCCCTTTTTCCTGCTTTTTCCTACGGGCTGGTACATAGAGCCGCATAATTTTGAACAGGACAAGATTACCATTCCCTCGGAGTAGGTTTGGTAGCTTTTGCAAAAAGAATGACTTGACCCCTCTGCCCTTTTATTGGTCGTTCGAGAGACATATTTTTTGTAAAATATAGGTTGAGTTATGATTTGACTTTTAAACTGTCTAACTTTTTTTTAAGCTTTTCCTCTGTAATCTTTTCATCATATCGAAACTCAATTAGCTTATATCCAAGCGACTTACAAATATTTTTCTTTCTTGTGTCATTTTCCTTTCGTTTTCTAAGCCCTTCTTCTCCACCCCAATGATTGACAATCTCGAAATGCTGAACTCCCTGATATTCAATTCCAGATTTTAATTCAGGTATCCAGACATCAATCTCCAATCCTTCAAGTTCTTTACCTCGATAATGATGAATTACATCTAAAGATGGAAGAAGTACCTGAACCATCTTGTAAAGCATTGTTTCTGTTATCCATTTTTCTCCAATTTTAGGGTACTCAAACGCTTCTCTAACTTCATTCTCTATTTCGCGATAGTCTTTTTCTTGAGAAAAAATGAATTTACCAAACTTTTTCAATGAAAAAAGGTGATGATATGGCATATATTTGATAAGGAAAGCCGATGGAGTAGGGGAACATGGATATTCTTGATTAGGAATATTTCCCGTGCATAAATGACATATACCATTTTTAACTTCCAAATCACTTTTAACGGTCAAACCATTTTTAATATCTAAATACTCTTCAAAACAGGAACACGTCAGAATTATGCCACATCTTCGACAAATAAATGTAACAGGAAAAAATGCAGTACCAATCCTAATTTCATCTAAATCTTCCTCTGGATGGTAACTATTCAGACCCCCAGACCACTGGAGGCAATTTTGGAATCGGCCGTCCGGTCCGCTGATGATCAATGACGACAGCCAAATAAAGCCAAGGGGATTGTTGTCTTTTACGGCAGGTTTCGATCACGCTGATTAAAATG
>NZ_JAUSCC010000047.1 GCF_030651745.1 Methylophaga sp. | reverse complement strand
TAGGCATTTTGTAAGGTTGCAATGTCCAGTCCAAGCAGGGTCAGATGTTCTCGCTGCGGATTAATTGATAACATCGGCAAACTGGTCACTTGTTCCATGCGCACATCTTTAGCGCCACTAATCTGTGCAACTGCTGCGGATTAATTGATAACATCGGCAAACTGGTCACTTGTTCCATGCGCACATCTTTAGCGCCACTAATCTGTGCAACTGCTGCGGATGAAACGTACTCAGAGTCAGAATCTCACCACGGCTGTACATCTGAGTTAACGCATCAAAATAAATTTTCTTTAGTGAAGGAGTGATTTAATGGCTCAATATGAAGTAGAGATTCGGGATGTTGAAAAACTGAGCTGTAAAGCAGCCTCTGAGTCTTCGGGTTTTGTCTGTGACGTAAAAGTAACATCATTTTCTGAGTTCACTGGAGAGCAATCAGCAGCCTCCAGCATTCGACTTGTTGAGAGTGATGACGGTTGGGAAATCATTCAATAATAAAGCAAAACCTAAAAGAAGTACTCACCAGCGCAGTAATGGTTTCGATTCTTTTTTTGTTATTCCCAGCGACAGTAAGCTTTCCTAATACACTTATTATTCACAAAGCCATCTCAACCGACACATTCAGAGTATGCCTGTACGGTTGGGTGAGCGGTAATGACTTGAGGGTAAATCTTCGTAAGAAAAAGCTCATACTAGATCTACCCTCAAATCATTAAGGTTCAATTAGTTTTATATACGTCCCTCTTTGATTCTCTATAACCGTTGAATCAGCGAAGTCTGAGCAATCGTTTCATCAGCGTCCATGTCGTACAGCTGGCCATTCAAAATAATGAATTCTGGCAGGAAGAACATAAACTCTCTGAGCATGCTCAATGCATCATGGACAGTTGCTGGCGGTTTTTCGGGTAAGTATCGAAGATATGTGTGAGAGTAAGTCCCATGAAAGTCATCCATGAGTTGCGACTCTTCCATGAGCTCTTTGAGTGGCACTCCCCGGTCCTCATCAATAAGATTGATGTAATGCTGATAGAGACGTTTCTCGCAGACAAGCTCACCTAGTCCATCTTCGACAAAGCGATTCTTACTATCATGGAAGCTTTCTGCATCTTTTCTGTCATATATTGCGATAAAGCCGTGCTTCAGGCTCGATTCCAATGCAAGGAAAGGTTGGTTTGCTTCACAGACTTCATGCCAGGAGCTAAAGCCAGTTTCGTTGGCAATAATCTCTAAGGCTTCGTGATGTGGAATGCTGGTGGAGGTTTTGAGGCGTTTTGCACGTTTTTTAAGAATGCTGACGTTTTGAGAATTTATCAGTTTTGTGGTCATTTTATTTACTCCAATGCTATGAAATAAGTGCCCACTGCCTATTAAGCATTAAAGAAAAATAAAATATATACGTTGGTTTATCGTCTCATTCGAGTTGGCCAGAGTGGGCAGCTAGCGTCGATATCGCTAGCCATCAAGTTAATTAAATCTTTCCCTAAAGTCAAATATCAGTTGAGAGCCAACATTAAAGCAAAGGTTTTCAGGTGCAGAGCTGTTGGTATCCTTCTGTGTCAAGCGTCTGTCTTGCTTGCCATAGGTCATAGTTTCGTTGTATTTGCAGCCAACTTTCAGGGCTACCTCCCAGGACTACAGATAGCTTAAGTGCCATTTCAGCAGAAACGTTGGAGTGTCCTATTAAAAGCCTTGAGACGGTTCATGGTGATACTTTCAGGTGTCTGGCCAGTTTGGTTGGGCTAATGTCTAGCTCGGACAGGTATGTTGTTTGGATAAACTCGCCTGGATGTAACGGATTATATTCTTGCATTTTCTAGACCTCTCCCCAACGCTGAGAACCATGCAAAACTCTCAGGATATTAATATCGTCTTGTTTGGATTTCTGCTGATAAACCACGATATAAGGTGTACCTGTCACCACCAGCTCGCGAGTCCCTTTTACTCTACCTTCTCGTCCAATCTGTGGGTTGTCGGTCAACTTTAAGGTGGAAAACCAGATTTTATCGGCTGTTTCTATGGCCGCAATAGGATTATCCAAAGCGATGTAGTCTTCTATGGCCATCAAATCATCTTCAGCATGTCCTAACCATCTAATCATTCACAGCGTCCAGTCGAGACTTAGCTCTCTGTTTCATTCTTGTGCGAACGTCTTCTGCCTTAATCCATTTGGCATCCGGTGAATCAGCTTCGGCTAAGGCTGTATTAACCTGTTCACGAAACCATAAATCATGCTTTGCTGCTTCATGCGTTTGTCGCATTGCCTCGGCGCGATCGGGACGTTTGCGAGATGTTTTAACTCCGGCTGTATAGTCAGTTAAATCAGTTTCCAGCTTAGTAATTCCTAGCTTGGCAATGTACTCAATCAGCGTATCCATCTTAGACCAGGTTCTTACTTTGTTGCCAGGTGTTGTGGCGAGCACTCTACTTACTTGGCCATAATTCACCACCAATTCCCAGTGGTCGTTGTTAGGTACCGCTGTTGCCGAATGTACAAGCCCATCATCCACCAGCTGCTGCAGTGTTCTTTGGTTAATTGCCTGTAAGCTCATCATAGTCACCAATCAGAATTTAATTGTTTACAGTTTATTATTAACTGTTTAAACATTCAATTATTAATAACTCCCTTTATAGTTTGGCGAATACACAGCTAAAAGCTCAGTTCCAGAGGGATGTAGGTGTTTATGCAAAGAGTTGCGTGATCTGAACTCCATGAGAGAGTGGTTATGCGGGTCAGGAAATGTTTCTGACCCTCAGAATTACACTTTGAGGAGTCAAAATGATGCAACAAAATCTATCACTATCACACCAAGCAGCACCCAAGAGCACGGCCGCTATGGTGGCTCGTTTGAAACAGACAGATAGCGATTTTGAGTGGTATCCAACCACTACGGAAATCCTGAATATAATCAAAAACGATATCGATCACTTGATTGATGAGCGTTATCTGGAAAGCCAACCGTCTATTTTGGATTGTGGTGCTGGTGATGGACGTAGCTTGATGTATCTCACTGCTGGAAAAAAATACGCGATTGAGAAAGCAAAGCCCTTGATTTCTGCAATGGACCGGGAAATATTTGTCATTGGTGCTGATTTCCACCAGCAAGTCTTAATGGATAAGCGTCAAGAAATTATTTTCTCTAATCCACCGTATGAACAGTTTGAAAGCTGGTCTACCAAAATCATTCGTGAATCACGCTCAGCTATCATTTATCTCGTCATCCCCTCTCGATGGAAAGATAATGCGCCTATTAATGATGCTCTGTGTCTGCGAAATGCAGAAACTGAAGTCTTGGGTAGCTTTGACTTTTTGAATGCAGAGCGCAAAGCACGAGCAAAAGTAGATGTGATCCGAATCACAATGACTAAGCTTGCTCGCTTCAACCGCAACAGCGAGGCCGATACCGATCCATTTGATATCTGGTTTGCCGAGAATTTCAAAGTAGCCGCTCCTGGTAAGGCTAAAACCTCTGCTATGGAAACCAAAGAGGTTCGGCAGGATGAGATTAAAAATGAGTTAGTGCAAGGCCGAGATATTATTGATGTTTTAACGTCCTTGTATGACAGAGATTTAGCTAAGCTGATGTTGAATTACAAAGCCTTCGAGTCACTTGATGCAACACTGTTAGAAGAGCTGGGCGTGAGCTTTAGTGGTGTCCGAGAAGGACTTAAAACCAAAATTTCTGGACTCAAGAACCTCTACTGGAACGAGCTGTTTAACAATCTCAACAAAATTACTGACAAACTGACTCAAAAATCACGCGAAGCCATGCTCAGCAAGCTGACCTCTCGTACCGATGTCGATTTTAATTCAGATAATGTTTATGCCGTTGTCATTTGGGTAATCAAAAATGCCAATCACTATTTCGATCACCAGGTGATTGACCTTGTAGAGCGAATGGTCGAACAGGCAAATGTGCTCCTATACAAATCAAACGCCAAAACTTTCGGGCGGGATAGCTGGCGGTACTGCGCGAGGCCAGAAGGTCTGGATCGCTTCTCATTAGAAACTCGTGTCGTTTTGCAACGTGCTGGCGGCCTGGCAAATACCGAATGGGCTTATGACCGTGAGCGTTTTAATGGTCTGTCTGAGAGGGCTTATTACCTCATTATGGACATCCTCACCGTCGCAACCAATCTTGGATTTGATACCACTGATATGACCCGGCCTATGGATTTCCAATGGGTTTCTAATAAATCCTGTGACTTTGAGTATTACGATTATCGAACCGGTGAAAGAGGCATACTGATGAGCGTTAAGGCGTTTAAAAATCACAATACACACATCAAGTTTAATTCTAATTTTATGAGTCGATTGAATATTGAATTTGGTCGGCTGCAGGGCTGGCTCAAATCAGCTCAAGAGGCTGCGTCCGAGTTGGACATTCCAGTTGATCAAGCTGTACAGAGTTTTGATAGTAATCTTAAGTTAACCGGAAATAGTCTGGTGCAACTAGGATTTAGTCAGGCTGCATAATCGAATGGGGCTTCGGCCCCTTTCCTATATCTGATCCTCTGTCTGAAAATATGCATCAGCTTTTTGGTGAATGATGTCAAGTTAGCAAAGGCAACTTCAGGCGATACACCAATCTGCTCAATGAATTCAGCCTCTCTTGCTCGCTTCATGATTTCATACTGTCTTTTGAGTTTATTTACATCATTGTAGTGTTCTGACAATGTGGCTTCATCAATTTCGATTTGTTTCTGACATAAAAAAAGCCCCTACCAGAAGGTAGAGGCTTTACTAAATCCCAGTAGGAAGTAGTTCTTTGTGATTAGTGGCTATGATTGTTCTGGTCGTTTTCGCGTTTATTATCAACAACTATCGCAATCGCTCCCAAGAGGGCGCAGCCGATAACCAAGACACCTAAACCAATTAACAATTCTGGTCTAATAAGCTCAATATAAGCCATCATTTTATCCTCCCGTCACGCACATAGACACCCATTAAGACAATAAGCAGTCCGACTAATGTAGCAATTATACCACTAACAACAGTCAGGCCATCTTCAAAAAAAGATGACAGCTGCAGCACCAAGAGAAGACACATTCGTACCAACTTTGATGAGGGACTCTCCTACAACCTTTCTCACAGCCTCCCCTGCATACTTGCGCGATCACAAAGATGGGATAACCTTAAATCTGGTATTTAGTCATAGTGAGTTAGTGGAGGATGAATGAAAGAACTTAAAGAACAATTTACCTTTACACCCGCCAGCACGTCCCCTTTGGACACGGATAAATATGTGTTGATCAGTAACCCGTCTATCCTGATTCATGACTCTACTCGGTTCGGTGGTGGTTACGCTCCAGGTGTCGATAATGGTGATGGGACGTTTACCGCTTACTATGCTCGTGAAAGTCTCATTGAGGCTATGCAGAAGTGTATTGAAATTGATGCTGCTGGTGGTACAAAGTGAAGTTACCGTATGCAAAATCACCTTGCAGCCAGTGCCCGTTTCGCAAAGACACGCTGAAGGGTTGGTTAGGCCGAGAGCGCATGACAGAAATCACCGAAGCTCACTCATTTGTCTGTCATAAAAAGACTGACATGCAGTGTGCTGGACACATGCTTTTGAACCAGCAAAACAATACCTTTGTTGAGATGGCTGCTCGCTTTAGAATCGAACTTGAACTGCGTGGTCGAGAGCTGCTATTTAATAATGTGTCGGACTGTATCGAGCACCATGCAGACCGTAATTAGGGGTTAGCAGACAAACAGCCTAATATGGCAACAAATATATCGGGATACACTATGGCATTAACACCACAGATACTGGTCAACAAATCATTGAATCTGGTTTCTTCTACAGAAACGTATGCTCAGCTGGACGCACTGATATGCGATCCGGATAGCAGCATTGAAGACATGGCTGTAGTCATCAATACCGATCCGGCATTGGTGTCGCGTCTACTGAAAATCGTCAACAGTTCGTTCTACGGGCTTCCATCAAAAATCGACACCATCTCAAGAGCCATCACCATTGTCGGTGTTCGCGAACTAAGAGCACTTGTACTTGCAACAAGTGTTATCAATTCCTTTCGAGGGATTCCTTCCAGCCTGGTTAATATGGATAAGTTCTGGCGGCACAGCCTGGCCTGCGCAATTGCGGCCAGGCTCATTGCCGAAGAAACAAAACAGCCCGAACCAGAGCAATTCTTTATTGCTGGTTTGTTGCACAATATTGGCAGTTTGGTGCTCTATCAGTCATTACCTGAAATGGCTTTGGAGGCTATGCGAAGCGCGAGTGATAGCAGTGAGTCACTGTATGAAGCTGAAACCCGGATAATCGGATTTCATCATGGCGAGGTAGGTGCTGTGTTGATTGAAAACTGGGGATTACCCGACAAGTTGGCATGTGTTTCCCGTTATCTGCAGTATCCTTTGCATGCTCCGGATCACAAACAGCTCGTTGCTACAGTCTATGTTGCAAGTGCTCTCGTTGATAGCGTCCAACTTGGACTGGGCGTAGCTACAGTCGATGAGTCGGTATTAAACTTGATTAATATAGATGCCTCATTGCTTCCAGTCCTGCTTGAAAGAGTTAATGAACAACAAAATAGCGTGACTGACTTTCTCAGTGAAGGGTAAGTGTGCTCTGATATGGATGGTAAATCTGATGAAAAGGACTTTAACGATGAAGAAACCTTTTGGCACCGGAACGCTCTCACCTTCTGATTTAGCAGAAATTGCTTTTTGGGAGCAGCAAAAATGTGAGATGCCGAGGCTAAATTCACAGGTGATGGCTCTACATAATCAATATAGTTTACGTTGCCACTCAAATCCGGTTCTTCTTACAAAAAGTAATCCAGATTATTCTCACGAGCTACATAATTTAAGACTTTCACTGGTCCGGCTCATTAATACACCCCATCAAGCATTTGCACCATGGCAACTGGCAGGACAGTTTACTTGGCAGGTAGGTTTAAGAGCCACTGGCACCGATGCATTATCGTGGTTGAGAGAGGAAGGTGCAAAGTTCGATCCACAGTTAGCCGAAAAATTTTCCTGGATGTATGAGCGACGATATGAGTTCAATCCGTTCACAAATGAAGTGGTCCCAACGTCGGATGGCGATCCCGTGTATTGGGATTTTAGTGATGAGGATTCCGAGTATTAAATGGTGATATGCAATGTCTAAAAAAGACGACAAACATCTTGAGCTGATTAAAAAGCGAGGCTATTTTGACCGCTCGCCGGAGAGCTTAAAAAAATACCAAACTAAAATAACCAAGCTGGCCAATGCGCTTCGCAAAGACATTCTGGATGACAATGTGCGTGAGTTATTCAGCAAGACTGATTTACAGGCAATTGAGCAGGCCGTTGTCGCCCTCACCGGTTTTAAGAACACAGTTGCTCATGCCAGGGAGCATTCTGAGCGGGAACGTAAGCGTAAAGATGCAGTATACGAAGCCACAACAAAAGATGCCCTTCGTGCTTTAGATACTCAATACCCTAATGCCAGTAGCACGCCTATTACTAAACTGCGGTTTGTGTTCTCTGTGGAGTACATCACGGGAGCAGATCAATTCGCGTATTTTTGTAACGATATCAAACTTCGCCTCAGTAACAACACGCCATCCTCTATATCTGCCTTCCCCGAATGGATAGACAACAAATTTAATTCTGTGCGAGTCGAATATGCCAGGCTGCTGATCGCCCCTTTTGGTGAGCAGGTAGATCCGAAACGTGTTACCTATTATTTCGAGAAGCTGGATGCGGCTTTGTCCGACATAGACGAGAAAGCGGGACGGCTTCTCAATGATTCCGCATGGTATCTGGCAAAAGCTGCTGGTGGGTTGAGTGGCGATGACAGGGAAAAACTCGGAATTTGACTCAAGGCAACCTGCCCTGATGCGACAACTGATTTTTTCAAATCAGGTACACACATAATCATCTGGAACGTACATTATTTCGATAATGTTCCCGTTAGCTCGAATAATTGCCTTGAAATCTTTTTTACGGAATGGGAATGATCTTAATTTCTTTAGTGCTGTACTGAAGTGATATTTTTCATTGAAAAGAGCGGCGGCAGTGTCTTCATTTAATGAGTTTAAACAATGTATTTGGTAGACCCATTGAATATCTTCTGGCCAGCGTTTGAAAACACTTTTTGGTGGGAGTTTTTTACAGACTTCAAAGGGGTGGCCTTTGTTGTCTTAACCCAGCTCATCAACTATAAACTCAGCACAGCTGCGACAATCATAGTAGACCTTTGCCCTTTCTGGAGATAGCATCAAAGCATTGGACCCTTGCAAGTTGACCAAGATATAGTCATCACCCACGTAAGCCTCTCTGAGAAAGCCCATATCAAGCCGCTTTGTGTTTTTGTAACTAACCTCAACTCGTGCTGGAAAAACTATCCGGGAGTCAAGGTTGCTTTTCTTTTCAAGCAGAGTTTTCGATGGGGGGCGAATAGGTCTTTTCATATGCATTCAGGTCACTAATCTTTGTCTTTGTTGGACTTCCCTCAAAAAAGAGAGGGATCGAGTCAACGTGGTTTGGTGTAACCGCTAACGCGCCTGCGGCTTGTTGGATATAAAAAAACCATTAAGGAGGCCTTAACGGTTTTTTTATATCTTCAGTTGATTCGTTTCTGGTATGCCACTCGCGTTACGATCGCAATACGTTTACTACATTAATATGTGTGTGTAGATTGAGCGCCAATCCAGTTTTCAATCGACTGACCAGTGGTTTGGCAGGTGTAATCTGTTGGAACCAGTTCGATTGGTTTGTTGCATCTTTTGGCCGCTTCTTGGTACCGCTTTGAAATCTTAATTGCTTCATCCACCGTGCCTGGTGTTTCCAGCACAAAGTTGCCCAGGATAATGTGCACCTCGCCTGAATAAGAAGGTGAGAAATACAAAATAGTCTCGGTTGTGTTTGTCTGACCATTCATACTCAATGGTGATTGTGTAGCGGCTCGCATCATTACGCCTCTGGGTGAACTGAAGAATGTGAGAGGCTTGTCAGTCTTGGATGGACCATGAATAGACCTTGTTCGATTGTGATAACAGGCTTAATGATTTCAGCCTTCACCAACTCGGTTAGCTCTTTTCGGATTTCCTCTATGGAGCGTTTCGCATCTCGTGCCAACTCATCTGGCCGAGTGATGGCGAACCCGGTGTTTGGGTTCGCTCTATCACTGAGTCTATTTAAGACTTCAATGGTATTGGTGTTTAGCTTGTCAGCTTCACCGGTTGCTGAAATGAGAGGTAATGCAATATCCCAAGGGTTTTCGTAATTCATGGTCGTTTCCTTTGTGGCGTGAAGGTTAACAATTAAAAAAATAAGGGCAATCAATAACCGGATATTGGTCTGTGCCGGTTAGTCATGACTGCCAATATAGGCACTCGAAATGGATTCACGGCTATGGCCAAGATTTTCTGAAACCAACAGCCTGGCAATCCGCTCTTCTATCTTGTCGATGTCACGAGCGAGTTGTGGTACATCTTTGACGGCAGCAGGGTGACCGGTAGTACGTTCATACAATCGCTGTGCGTAACCATGTCTCAGTCCATGCGGTGTAATGCCCGTTTCCCGTGAAATTCCATTTCTTTTTGTGATTCGGTAGTAATGCTTCAACCAACCAGCCAACTCGAAACGTCTTGGCACCATGGAGTCATTATCATCGTGAGTGTAGCTAAGCAGCTCTTCAAGGTATTCGCGCTGCTCATCCGTTTCGACATGCACCAGTCGTGTGCGACCACCTTTGGTACCACGTCTGACATTGATATATTTTTTTTCAGCGTCATAGTCCAACCGCGGACGGAATAACATAGATTCTTTGGTTCGCAAACCAAATAGATGTGAGAGCTTCAGCTGTCTGCCAGTGTGTTTACAGTCAGCCGTAACTTTTTCAATCAAAGCGTTTACATCAAACTTGTCATCCCAGCTTTTATCTATCTTGGCCACATACTCACGCTTCATGGCCTCCGGGTTTTCAAACATATCTTTGTCCGACATGAATTCCATCACGCCCTGTTTGCCCATCCACCCCAAAAAGGTTCTCAGAATAGATACTTTTTGGACTACAGAGGCGGGCTTCAGGTCTTCTCTGGATTCCCAGAAACGTGTCAGTGCTTTAACGTGCTTTTGACGGATTTGTGTTGGCAACGTGATCCGATAGCCCAAATTATGTAGGTCATGCGCCATCGCCCGGCATTCTATAAACCGAGTAGATTTGGTTTTTTCGCTGACCGGCTTATCCCGTTTGGCATGTTTTCTATTGTGTTTGTAAAGCACTTGCTCCACGTTATAGAGAAAGATGGTTCTCACCGTCCAAGGTTTACCGTGTCTATTGAATCTGCCTCGCATCTCCGGTGCAGCGAATACAAACTCCCCCTCCGTTACGGTCAACGGCGGTGTATAGGGTTTATGTAATTGTGTACCCATTTTTTTATCTCCAGTTTTAATCAATTTTCATAAGCAGCTTTCCTCTCTAATTCACTCATTCAAATCATCAGTAGTTATCAATCAATCACCATACGATAGGGAACTCTCATCAGGTGCAGTTCTGAGCTGCGGCTGAATCTTAAACGTGAGGTTGCCTCTTTCATGGAAGGTTTTGTTCAGACCCGACATGACGCTGCTATCACTGCAAAGCATTGGTAGATGTTCGACCTACCCCTTTACAGAACTTTTAACGATAGTCAGCCACCCAGTTCATCTCTGTCACAGATTTACAAGGCGTCCGGTTAGTTTTGATACACACAAAAATACGAACGTGATTGAATTTGTTCCCAGTGCTCCCCGCCAGCAGGAGGCCCGATCACGGTAGTTCCGCCCTAGTAAAACGCTGCTCCGACAACAGACTGTGTTTACATCAGGTTTTAGGAAAATCTTTTTGTGGTTTCGTATGGATTACAGTCGAACCGTGGTCCGCCGTACTTCGATTGATACGTGCCTCCGTAGAGACAGTGAACTACATGGACGATGACCGCCGTGGCAGTCCGGTTGATACCGTGTCCTGGATGATTTTCAGACGCAGAAATCCGTCAACATGCATTTTCAGCATATTTACAGCTCTTTTGTCTTTTCTTTGAGTGGGCAACGTTGCGTGAACGTAGCCTAGAGAGAGCCATTTTTTGTGCAGTTGGCTTGCTGCTCTCTTCAGACCCGGAGGGGCCCGTTTGAAGATTGAGCATATTTTCAGATCAAAGCCCCCCTGTTTGTCAAATTTTTTTGATCCAGTTTTTTCTCATAGTGTGGAATCAGTTTAGCTGATTTTTTCCAATGTCTTGTTTTGACTACAGAAATTGGGTCGGTTTTGCCCCTCAGTCTCCAGCGCGTTTTTTTCCAAAGCAACTTAGGTGCGTTTTTGAGAAAACTGACAGAATTTTGTGATTGAAGTGGCTCAGGTGTCACAGACGTGTCGTGCATGACACCTTTTCACTTGGGAACAGGTCTAACTCTCCGTATTGGAGGATGGATTTGATGATTATGTGTCACAGACGTGTCATGCGTGACACATTCGGCTTGATTTTCCTCATGCGCCCGGTGTAAGCTATTTTCCATCGTCATTTCTGACGCTCCCGCGCACAACTTCCACGGAAGTGTGCATCAAAAAAGGCCTACTTCAGGCCATATTTCAAACTCAATCTATCGCGTGCTTAATCAAAAGCCTTTGATGCTTTTGCGTGCGCGTTTCTTTTGTTTTTCCGTGGAGGAACGTTCGTGAACAATATTAATCCAGTCATTCGTGCTGTAGACGTTGGCTATGGCAACACTAAATTTATTCGTAACATTGTTAATGGTCGTGCTGTGGCCGATCACTTTCCATCAATTGTGAACCGCCCCAGTGTGAATAAGGGCAGCTTTCAGGAAAGCCCAGACATTTATCAGGTAGTGGTGAACGGCAATCGTTATGAAGTGGGTCCAGGTATTGATGCCGCCCTGGAAGGTGGTGTACGCATCATGCACGAGAACTACATCGAGACAGAAGATTATATGGCGCTAATGTATGGCGCACTCTCTCAAATGAATGTCGATACCATTGATTTGCTGGTGGTTGGTTTGCCAGTGGATTTAATGGGCAGCAAGCGTGCGGTCTTAGAAAAACTGCTTGTTGGTACGCACCGTGTCGGCAATCGAGATGTGCATATCAAAAAGGTGAATGCCGTATCACAGCCATTAGGTGGGTTTCTGCACTACGCATCACAAGCGAAATTGCTAGAGGAGTTGAGCAGCACTCGAAACCTGCTGATTGATCCCGGCTTTTTCACTGTGGACTTTCTGGTATCTACAGGCCTTAGAGAAATCAGTGGCAAAAGCGGCAGTCATCCAACCGGAATGAGTGCTTATCTAAAAGCTGTGGCAAAGGGGGTTAGCGAAGACCTTTCAATTAATTACGACAACATCTCCCACATTGATGAAGGGATTCGCAAAGGTCGATTCCGCCTGTATGGTCAGGATGTAGATTTAACGAAATACCATCAGGCCGCACTGACTGAAATCATGCCTGCAGTGGATGCCATTTCAAACAAGGTCGGTGACGGTCGGAGTATCGATCAGATTATTCTGGTCGGCGGTGGCGCCCGAATCTTTTTAGATCCGATTAAGAAGCTGTTGCCTAAACATCACGTTCATTGTGATGAGCATTCAGTTGTCGCCAATGTGTTGGGATTTCAAAAAATCGGTGAAGCCTGGTATGCACGGAATCATCGTGAGGTAGCGTGATGACTGACTCAATCAGAATGAATCAGATAATCAGCATGGATGAAGATCCTGAGCTGTTTGAATTTCTTAGTCGTTTTTCAAAAGGCAAGCCATATCAAGCACGAAAGTTAATGCTTTTGGGTTTGGTTCAACTTGGGAAGTTAAACGGTGGTGAGGTGGATATCATGCCTGCCCCTTCTGGCCAGAAAGATATCACTGCCGAAAAGGATGAGTTTGATCTCATCTCGGATGCCGGCGTTGGAGATCTGTTTTGACAGGCTCAAACAAAAAAGCCCCGACCTTTTTGCAAAGGTCGGGGCTTTTAATTATCTCCGTGGAAATAATCTCTTGAGTTAGCGTTTTTTATGCTTTTTCGAGTGGTTACGTTCTTGATAAGCTGCAATTGCATACAGACCAAGACCAAATACACCAATTAAAAGTGCAATTTCCATCACTCACCCTCCTGTGTAGCCTTTTCGACTAACCCTAAGATCCAAAAGATTAAACCAACAAAAGTTATTATAGCCGATTTAAATAAGCTAACGCTTTCGATTATAAATCCTGCTAGCCCGGCAATCATTAAGGCGATTGCTATCTTTCTCAGATCTTCCTTAATATTATTAAAATTAACCTTTATCATAGGCATTCTCCAAATAAAAAAGGGAGAACGCCACCCCTGAAAGGAGAAACATTCTCCCTTCAGGGTTGAGGTTAACTGCGTCCGTAGAAGCAGCAACATTTTTTAAGATACCAACCGTAGTCAGCATCCGTTGAGCACAGCGTTAAAGCAGCCGTGACACTTCAGGTACTTGAATACTCAAGTACGCAGAATCTGTAGTTAAACATTACGCTTAACCGGAAATGATGGCAATTTCCCCCTTGAGTACTATCACTCTATCAGCAGATATGCCTTTAATCGGCCCCTCATCTTGTATGGCCCCTATTAGACGCAGCTCGTTTAGAAGGTCTGAAGGACTGTCCGTATAGCTTCTGAATGTAGTGGGGTATTTCACTTTTATGGTATTGCCTTCCTGCTTGGCATATTCGGTCGTGATACGTTTCTTTTGAATATCCACTTTGAGTCTGGCCACAAAGTTTTTCGCTGTGATTTCGTCATCATGCTCTGGCGGATAATCATCAATATTCTGTGGTGGTTCTTCCATCTCAGGTGGCATGGAGTCTATTGGATTTGACGGTTTAGGCTCTACTGGAGCGTGACTGCTTTGTTTCGGAGCTGGTTCTGTTGCTGCTTGTTGTAGTTTAACAGGCGTGGTTTTAATGACTTCACCAGTCTCTTTGTCGATGTGCTCACTTGTTGAGGCCGGTGCCTCTTTAGTATTAACTTCATTTTCTGCTTGTAGTAATGCTGCTTCAAATGAGATTTCATCACGCAAAGTCGATGTGGCTCTTACAATGATGGAATACAGCGGATTGTCAGGAATTTTATGGCCACCAGCGAGGATGTCCAGCATGCAGTCCATCAGCTCTGGGTCACCGTATATCCACTCAACGCCTTCAGCGGGGATGATGTCTCTGATGTGCAGTACGGTTGTTGTATAGGACAGTGAGCGGGTGATACCGGCTACCTTTCTCATGCGGTAATGATTGTATTCGTCGATTCGATGTTTCCAGCAGTGCCATTCACCAGCTGGCTTATCGTTTTTGGCAAAGCCAATGATTTTCACCCCAAGCATTTGCCCGCCGAAGTCTCGTAAGAGTGCGGCAATAAACAAGCCATAAGTCCAACACTCACCTCGATGAGATATTTCCTCTGGCTTGCATTTCAGTGGGAGCAATGTTCCCAGGCGAAGTTTTAAGGTTAACGCTACGCGCTTAATAGCCACTTCAATTGCACCGCCTTTTTTTGCGTACTCCCCTTCATGGCCAAATGGACGAAGCTGAAGCATCTCTGCCAGGCGCTCTATTGCTGGCAGATAATAAGTATCAAAATATTCGCGTGTGCAACCAGCATCATTGCGGATCTTTTTTATCAGCTGCGAATGTGGGGCAAGCAGGTCTTTAGCGGTAAGAAATGGGATGCCATCAGCAGGAATGGATGTTGATGGTGCAGGTACTGTGGTTTTTCGTCGGCCAAACATGATTTTCTCCGGAGAGTAGTTCGGCAAATTTAGAGTGTTGTGGGAGAAATGTGTAGCTTTAACCGGATATTGGCCCAAGACGGTTATATTTCTATAAGGCAAAAAAAAGCCCCACTCCGTAGAATGGGGCTGGCTTGTCTACACGTACTGTAGCTTTTTAACATCAAACGGTACTGTTGCAGGTTCAAACTTAGGTGAATCTGTGGGCACGCCTCGATGGTTAATTTTTTCAATCTTGTACCAGGCATGCTGGTTATCATCGAAAAAATACGATAAGCGTACCTTCCTGTTTAGTCTGTTCATGCAAACAGTTGAATCGTAACTGAACTGGCTTAGGTCACCGGTTGGGATCAGCTCAGGGGATTCTGTTTTGGCTGAATCGGGACTGGTAGACGGGAAAAGATGCTTAAATAAGAGCACAAACGGCCCCATAAAAACAACAGACATTATTGAGCGATATGTCTTGGGGTCGTACTTTCCTTGTCGCTGTAGAGTCGCAAGTACCTGCTGGTCTACCCAGTACACAACAAAGCCAATCACGAATAATATTGGTATTAAATTTTGCATCGATCTATCTCCTCAAAGTTGAAATATACAACCCAAAAAGAGAGATCGCCGCCCCATAAGGAGAGAAAATCCCCTTATGGGTTGGTGCTATCCATATATCCGTGGACATATGGCTTTTTAGTTTGCAATCGGTCAGTGAGCGACTGCTATTGAGCACAACATATAGTGGTTGTGGCACTTCCTGTAACTAAATTCATAGTTACCAAGATAGTTGAATCTTATCGGCTAAGTCTTAACTATTCAATAACATGGCCCGGAACAACACCTAGAAAATGATGAACTGGTAGACATTTCTCGCAATGATGCAGAACAAATTGAATTCAGTAGACTTGCGCTATCCAGAATCCGTTATAGACTGAAATTGACTACATCCGAATCCGCTACGGAATCAAGGTTGCATCATCATCGGCATAACCGCCCTTTTTTGTTGCTCCAATCTCGGGTGAGAACAACAATAAAGGACGTTTATTTATGATTGTGTTACCTACCTTTTTCGAGTTTATCGTTATTGTGGCTGCAATGGCTGTCATAACGGGCATTTCATACTGGCTAAAGCGGTACTACCTGAGAATAACGCAAGATTCTGCAGAGCATACAATTCCGCACAAGATGCGTCAGATAGTGAAACACCCACCCCTATGGGTTTTCATTATTCTCAGCGTGATCGTAATGCTGTCCATTTTCAGAGGCTATCTTCCAAACTTTGTCGAAACAGTAATAGCCAGTTCGCTTTTGGTCGTTCTCGCTTTTCAGGTGTCAACAATAGTTCTGGCACTTATTAGTGAACAGTCTCGCGCTGTTGCGTCAGCCTCATTTGAAGGTAAGGCAGCTAAGATGTTGGTGACTGGGTTATTTTTCTTGGTTGTGCTGTCCTTTAAATTGAGTTTTATTTTCTGGAAGGTGGTGTTGGGCGTTGCAGGCAAGGAAGGCGGTGCGCATATGTATAACCCCTCTATTTATGGCTGGAGCTATACCAAAAACAGGGAGCGCCAAAGTGATGCTGATTTACCATAAAAAACAAAAGCTGCCTTATTAAGGCAGCTTTAAATTCATTATTTGGTCAACATTACTTTGATTTACCTTTAGTAGCAGCCATCTTGGCAGTACTGGCTGCGATGCCGCTACCACTAGCACCAGCTTGCTGTCCTTGTGTCCCCATACTATTACCCATAGTGGATGAGGCGTTCGCTCGACTTTCACCACCCCAACCAAGTATTGATAAGAAGTAGGCTGGCGCGCCGATGTATAAAGCCAAAGTGATAAGTGCTGCGATAGAACCCATCATTCTATTTTCATATGATATCCCGCTCGACCCTGATGCAGATAGAATGGTTTTGAATAGCTGATTATCCAGCAATTCCGTCACAGCCCAGATGGCTGTCCAGAACTTGATGGCGAATATCGTCGTTGTCGCTGTTCGTATGGTGCTCCATTCATAATTCCCAACCAGCAATACCCATGGCAGTAAAAAGTAGGTCATCATCAGCAGGGTCGCTTGAATATAAGGCGCAAACTGCTTAACAGCATAGATGGTTGGACCTGATAGCAACGACGCGACACCCACCCCCAGCCCGGCGAGACTGCCTTCAACAGACTCGACCGCATCTTCTGGAAAGAAAGCAGCCGCCGCAAAAGGGTTTGCAATGGCGACAGCAAGCTTTAGGTAGCTATAGTCGTCACCGCTGCCAACATCGAGTCCCTTGTAGACGGATGGTCCCTCATTGGCGAGCATTTTCCGAATTGCAATATCTTCTTGCTCTTGTTTTGTAGCACTTGATGAGAGCAGTGTGCTTGCCCAATTCATCAAATCCCTCGGAAACTCATCAACCAAGCGTGTACGCAGTCCAGCAGTTGAGTCCCCCCACCATTCCTGGCAGCTTGGATAGCCGTTCTCAGGCACAGCACTGCCTTCATTGCTGGTTTTGTACGCCATGTCGCTTTGACGCGACTCGTCGAAGGCAAACCCAGGAGTGGGATGCTTCGCAAACTCATTTACATAGAAATTATTGTTGAAGTATTTAGAGCCCGGCCAATCAATATCATTCATCTCTAAATCATCTGGAAATACTCTTCTGTTGTTGTAGAAGTCGGCAATGGCTGGTTGGTGGCATTCGGTGATGAACCGCTGCACATCACGCTTAAGGTGCGGATCGCTAATATTGAGCGTGGACATTTCATATTCTGCTTGTCGCATGCTCATTTCACACGGCAGCCTGCTGATAACAGCATCATTGATACCGCCTGATACGGACATGACAATGTAGAACCAAGGCGGAGCTTTAGCTTCTTGATTGTTTAGTAGGTTTGGTCTAAAGATTTCGTCAAATTTAGTGCCAGAATTACCAGCATTTACTGTCTGTCCTGCAACGCCAGTGTCTCCCTGGCACGCTTTGGTAAATGATATGGCTCCATAGGAAATAGTCATGTATGGAGACACGGCAAGCATCATCATTATGATGAGACGGATAATGTCTATCTCTAAACGCCGTAATGAAATTACGGCCGCTTCTTTTGCTTCCTGGCTTTCTAACGGTTTAATTACATTATCGATAATCACCGCAAAGAATGGCAGGTATGCTAGCCCTGTACTGGAAATAACGCCCCATACAATTTCGTACAAATGCCACCCGAAAGTGGTCATAAACATCTCGATAAAGCTTCCGGTAGACATATACTCTTATCCCAGCAGTTGAGCGGGAACCGCTTCTACAACAATAAACTCGAAAGCGACAATCATCGCCGCAATACGCCATCGCATAGATTTGGCATATATAAGTTGATCTACTTCAAGGCCTTTGGCCTTTCCGGCGTACTCAACAATCTGATCCCAAAACATAATGATTGCCCCCAGTACGCCCCATCTAATGAAACGAGCGACAGCTTCAAAGCTACCGATTGCCTGGACAATAGAGGCCACCTGATTGTGTGTTTGGCCTGCGATACTCAGAATGATTAGAACGGCTATCAGGCCAAGTGTGATGCCCAAAAGCCACAGGAGTGATTTTTTTAGGTAATAACTTTTCCTTTTTATAAAAGCCATTACTCTCTCTCCGTGCTGATCGTTTCGTCAGGTGAGAGTTGTCTCGGCCTTGGAGTTGATGTCGATGTGCCAGTACGCGTTTTCAGTGCCTCAACATCTTTAATTGTCTGTGAAGTAGCTGACGCCAGACGTTTGTTCATTTCATGCTCAAACAGAGTGTCATCTATAGATTGCTGCAGACGCGCTGAGTACTTTTGAGCCGCTTCCTGAGCAGGTCCATTTTGAGATACGTTGGGCTCTTGCGCCCCGGAAAATAAAAGACGTAGGAGCATCAATGCCATTTCTATGATCCGGGCTGTCGCGACTTCCTGAATTAATCGCCCTTTAAGAATGTTCCTCTCAGAAACAGAAAGCTTACGCAAAGCCTGAATAGTTCCAGAAGTGATAACCACGCTTGGAGTGGAGATAGAAAGCAGGTTGTCACCGCTCATTTCGATAGAGCCATCAATAAGGCCGTCAAAAATGGGAGTCAGACGTTCCACTTCTTTATTGATTTCAAACGACATGCCCCGTGCTGGCATGGTCTCAGTTGGACGGTCTGAATAAGTGCGCACTTTTTCTTCGCCAAGCAATGAACGACTAAAGCTCATTAGTTCTTCTGGCGTCTCCCAAAGCTCACTGACTCGACTGCCGTTTTGCGGTGCAGGAGCATCAGTGTTTGCAGCACGGTTTAATGATTGGTTGTAGCCTGCTTTAATGATGTCGGATGGAATGTCGATAGGTTGCTGGCCACGGCCACCCGCTTTGGTGCCTCCCACCCATGTGACGCCATTTTCACCGTTGTTTTTTTCAACATTCTGTTGAGCCTGGACAACATCTACAGAAGCACTTCTGTATCCACCCGTCCCCATCTGGTCTTGCCAGTCGTGGGTGCGGGATATGTCTATCCAGCCTTCTAAAGGATTACCACCACGAGAGATGGTTTGTTGCATTTGCTGGCAGCTCTGAGTGGAGACTCGAACCCCTTGTTCTGCTCTTGCCATGCTGTTCATGAGAAGTTCGTACAGGCCTGGATTCGCCCGTTGCAGCATCAGTAATGGCAGTGAGGCTATTGCACCGGTGGCTGCATCCGTTACTTGTTGCTGAATGGCATCGGCACCACTCTTCACCTGATTTAAGGTATTTGCAATACCCAGTGTTGGATCGAATGCACTACAGTTAAAGCCACTACCCCAATCAAGAGAGCCACCCAGGATGATGCTGTTTGTTATTGGTGAGGCAGGCGCTGTTAAAGGGCGCTGGCCGCCTACTCCGTAGTACCATGCTGAATCTGAGTCAGGTATTTGCAGGTTCACAGCGGACGCGTTCCCAGAAAGGATGAAGGCAGTAGTAATGGCAAGATATTTTAGTTTCACAATGCAGTCCTTATGGGTATGACTTGAAATTTACGCTGTGCAAGAAAAATTGACCCTCTCGCTTGCAGCACTGATAAGGACGCCATAGCGTCCATGCATAATTACCGGTTGAGGCGTTGTTGCCATTGCCATCCCAGCCAGCAATGGAGGTTGTGTCGTTGTCACCAAAAACAGTGCAACTATTAGATTTTTTCGGCACAAGCATCTGCCACTTGCCATTTTTGCCTGTGTTTTCTTCTAAAGCACCGGGAGGCCAGATTCGACCGTTATAGCTTGGTGTGCCCGTTAACGGCTGATATACATGAGGCTGGCCAGTTCGCGTCACAATATCGCCAACACGTTGAGCTATAACCGCACCAGCTTTGGCATCTGATGGTTGAGCGATGAATCCGCTACGTGGGTAAACAGATCCCCATGTGTTGCTTGGGAAATTACCAATCTCTCTTCTTCCAGGAATCAGTGCGTTTGGATATGCGGTTTCTGGAATCCCAAGCCGCCACGCTATAGAGTCCGTTCCTGAGACAAAGTAAGGATTGAACGAGGTGGCTTGTGATGGACAGCTCAGGCCCATTGAAATAGATGCAACAGGGTGTCCAATTGCATCACTTGACTTGAATTTGAGCGTATTCAGGTCTGAACCTTTCGTGGTTTGGTTGCTACCAGCTGAAATAGAAGCGGCTTTGTTAATGAGTGAGCCAACAGCTGATTGAGAAACGCTGCCCACGATGCCATTTGCTTCTTGCCATGGATTATTACCAATTCCGTTATGTGCGCTAACGACTAAATCAGGATTGTGATGGCCGATTTTGGGGGAGGTTTTGACTCTGCATTTCTTGCCACATTTTAGCCAGAAGCACACTCCGACTAATTGGTAGTCAATACAGGATGCGCTCATTGCAGAAGCCACAATCTCTGCCGTGTTAATAGTTTTGGTTTCTGCAAATGCAGATACTGAAAACAAGGATGCAAAAGTAAAGGCAAAGATGGTTTTCATTGCTGTGCCACCTGCTCTTTGTAGATGCTGATAGCTTTATTCACATCATGAACACCAAAGATGACATGCTGGCCGCCGTTAAAGACAATGGCTGGTATTTTGTCGATCTCGTATTGCATGGCTTTTAACCCACCTTCATAGGCCGCCATAAGCTGTTGCTGAATGGCATTACCGCGCTGTTCAATTCGCTGTTTGGCTTGTTGTTGAGCAACGGCGGGATCATCAGAAAGTCCTTCACTTAACATATCCTCAAAGCTTTCAGGAGCACTTAGATCATAAGTTTTAACGGTAGCTACCCTCTCCGCCATCTGAACATTTACAAGCCGCGTATCTTTATCGTAGAAAGCTTCTACGAGAAGCTGGTTCGCGCTTAAAGAGCTTGAGAAAAGAGTTAAGGCAAAAAGAGTGAACTTATGCATGGCTAGCCTCCAAGCTATGTTTGCGTCGTGCTTCTTTGATTTTCTCAGCGACTATTTCAGCTGCCCCAACCCGGTCACACCCAGTCTCTTGCATGATTTCTCGCCGTTCTGCTTTTTCGTGTTGCTCGGTCATGGCTAGTGATAAGGCGATTGCAGGTGGAATTGCTCTGAAAAGCGGATCGAGTGTATCGGTGAGAATGACGCCTTCGGTGTATTGACCTGGAGATTTACGTGCCGCCAGCAGCTTTGCTTCCTGCTCTTTGGTGAGGTCTTTGAAGCGTGCAATCTGAGTAACTTCATCGCGTGGCATAACAAGGCAAATCCACCACTCAAGCATAGCCAGCATTCTGCGGCTGTCGTCCGGGAAATCCTCAAGGTTTTGCGTAGCAATCCAAAACCAAGCGCCCAGTTTCCGCCACATTTTCACGATCTTGATGATGTATGGGGCCAAGATGGCGTTTTTGGTGATGATGTGGCCTTCGTCCGTTAGCATCAGCGTTGGACGGCCTTCATGCTGTTCACGCTCAACGAGTGCATGTACATGGTTCATCAGGCTCATGTAAGCAACCGTTAGTTTATCTTCATAGCCTTCACGGGCAAGAATCCCCATATCGAAAATAGTAATATCAACGTCTGGCCACTCTGTACCTGGTCTGTTGAAAAGTTTCCCTTCTACGCCGCCACAATACAGCTCCATTGCATCGGCCATTTCAATGGCACGAGCCGTTCTGTTGTGGTCTAAGTCTTCCGTGTGCCGCATGGCCTTAACGACATCTTCTGTCAGCACATGGTCGCGGCCAGCATCTTTGACAGTCTGTGCAGCACGATAAATGGCTTTTCTGATAACCAGCCTGTCAGCACGATGTAGTAAATCGTCTTCTTTTTTCTCACCGCCGGTAATCATGACGCGAGCGGCCAGTTCCATTTCACCTAAGTAGTCACGGTCTTCGTCTTCATCATCCAGGCTCACCTCTTCGCCATATTCATCTGTCACAATTTCATCTTCTGTCAGATCGAGAAGCTTCATGGCATTAGTGAATGGGGGCAATGAAATGTCCGCGCTAGGCGTTACTGACATCTGATTGACCGTCAAGCCGTGCTTTGCCATGTATTCACCAAGCAGGCCGAAGGAGTCACCGGCTTCGACGATGAATATTCTTGGTCGATGAACAGCAGCGATTTTCATTACAGCGTCCACCAAGGACGCGGATTTACCTGCCCCTGTTGGACCGATAATTAAGGCATGGGCATTCTTTTTACGATCCTGATTATTAAATGGATCGACAAGAAGTGGTTCACCACCACGATTGAAGTACATCAGTCCAGGATGGTCTGTGCCTTTTGAGCGACCATAAACCGGTAGCATAGATGCAATATGTCTTGAGAAAACCAGTCTTGAGCGGCGCTGTTTCTTTTGCACCATTAAGCTATCAAACTTCATGGGCAATGAGCGGATATACATATCTTGCTTAAGCAAGTCTTGGTTTTCTGCAATAGGTTGCAGGTTATTACTAAGTAATAGAGATTCGATTACAGAAACCGCATCATCAAGTTTTTCAATATTGTCTGCACGAGTCAGAAAGCTGATGTAAACAGGATAAAGCGTGTTGTTCTTCGCTAATTCATGTTGTGCTGTTTTGGCTTCTTGTTGAGCAATTTCAGCTTCAGCATTGTCACCTACAGCAGATCGCATAATCCGACCAAGATGGTTAAGCACTTGATCACGAGGCTTTATTTCAATGCTCATTGACATGACAGTGCCTTCCGGCATCCGATCAAACATAGCAAAGGTATGTTCACCGGCACTTCGCTCTGCAGTGAATACGCCGTTTTTAGGTACGCGACGTAGAGCTTGAACGCTTATGGCTGTATGAGGCATACCATCGAAATACCAGATCCCTTTATCAGCATCGGAGCTTGGGCGTGACAGTGATAATTGTTCGGCAAGATCGTATCCGTAAGCGAGATCATCATCGCCCGGATATGGAGCGGCTTTGAGTAATTCCTCACAATCACCTTTGGTTAATACAGGTTTGGGATTTAACCATCGCAGCATCCATTCATATAACTCTTTACCACCAGCGACTCTGGTTTTTACGCCAATGCCCGTAAACTGTGTCATAAGGCGTTTGCGAATTCTGCCAAGCTCACGCACATCTCTGTCGTAGTCGGACTTGTAGTTTTCTGGGAAATACCGATAAAGGCACATACGCACTTTGCGTCTTTTACCCTGCCAGCGACCACCAGTAACCACTTCATCATGAAACAAGCCGTTTGGCTGGCCTACTTGGCGTAAATGCTCATCCATAACGTTCAGGAAGTGCTTTGTGTAAGGTGTGCCTACAGCCCGTGGGTGTGCATACTCTCTAATTTGATCAGTAAGGGTGCGAACGCTTAGTTCATCCTGAACAAAAAACTGTAATGTCCATGGTGCAATGTTGTCTTCAGGAATCGTTTCAGTGATTGTCGCTTGAAGCTTGTCCTGAATTTCGAGAATGTAATCTTCTGTTTTTGCTTCGACACCTACAGGTTCAATCTCGAAAAGCGCACCTATCCCCTTTCCATCTTCAAGAAGAAAGACTTGGTTCTCGCTGTCATACTCTCTCCACGGAAGAAGGTTCGTAAACGATGGTTGCTCACTGTAATCCTTGCGAACAGCCTCTTTAGTAAGCGGTGGGATAGTAGGTGTTTGGCTCTTAGCAAATAAAGTCTTTAGCATTACATTTCACCAGGCATTGCATATTCAGTACGTTCGTATAAAGGAAAGGCTGTCGAATAGCCGGGAACTGGCAATCGTGAAGCTGTTGAGAGATGTGGATACACGAACATCACCAGTGTAGGATTCGGCAGTCTCGGAAACTGTTGTTGGATTTCATGGTTTGCGTCCCGTGTGTATCCCTCCAGATCGGCATCATGGTTTCCAGCCTGTCTTTCTCGAATACCTGCAAAGGCAGACTGTCCGGTTGATGTGCCGGCAGATAAATTGTTTTCGTGATTGCGATAGACCTCTTCCATTGTTGGACCTGTCTGAGGCAGCAAGTCATCTTTCGTTTGAGATGCACAAGCTGACAACAGACTAATCAAGGTAACGGTGACTGTCTTGGCTACTGTTACGCGCATGTCTTAATTTCCTGCCATTTGGTTTGTAATTAATTGGTAGTTCAGCGTCGATGTGGATAGCGACATTTGAGCCGGTATCGACGTAGATCACATCGAATGTCTGTTGTTGACGTTTCTCTAGCCATTCACTAATTGCTGAGCCACCCCCAGATAATGTTTCGTATCCCGCATTACGCACTGCATCACCTGTCACGGATTCAGTGGTGTCGCCCTGAGAAGAAACAATACGTGTGGTTTCAGCGTCAGCTACGGCTTTCGCCCCGGCTTCAATGCCTTTGGCAAAAATAGAGCTAGCCAGGAAAGTGGCAGCATTGGAGATTCTGCGTCCTGAAACGCATGGAATACCGCGATTATCAGAAATCCATGCAAGGCGATTGATAGTGCCAGTGCTGTTATTGTTTTGAAGTTCTTGGTCACCAACGCTCAACGTTTGGATTGTTCCATCATCAAAAACATAGGTAACAGAGGTCATATCGGCCCGCACGCATGAAAGCGTCCAGTCACCAGTTGCGGTACCTGAGAAGATCATGTGGTTCACTTCTGGCAGTTCCATACCATTTGCTGTCAGGTTTTCACGTCCAACAATGACTTTGACAGGATATGGATCTTCAACCGTTCCATTGATTGGTACGCGTCCCATCAAAGCGGTCATTGCTGTTGAGCCGATAAATGTCGAGTTACGTGGAACGGTGTAAACAGGTTCAATAATGATTTGCTGATTTGAACCGCCCGTAATGGTTTGGCCAACGCTGTTGTCCAGTGCGCTGGTATCACCAAGTATGTCTGTGGCAGAGGCGGCTGAGCCTGAAGGAGAGAAGGAGGTATCAAGCATCCCGCCTTCATCCGGTATAGCACTATCAACAGGTTCTACCCATACGTCAGCTGGTGGCTGGATGTCAGGGATTTCAAAATCTGTGTCAAAGTCCAGCTCTGGTGGTGGCGTATCATTCTGTCGTTGAGCTAATGAATCAACACGTTCCATCAAAACATCGAGAGCAGATTTTGTGTCTGGGCTTTCTGAGGGACGCCTTGCCAGCTCTTCTTTTATCTGTGCTTGTTCAGCCAACAACCTGTCGTTTTCTTCACGCATTTCCTGAACCAGGGATGTCAGGGTGCGAAGCGTATCTTCAGTCGTGTCACCATCAGGAACCAGTTGGCCATTAATGGTTTGTTGCATCTCAGTGGCAGCTTCTTTATCAGAATTATTGGCAGCCACGGCCACCACTAGCACCACAAGACCAATCGCAATGATCGGAATCAGTTTGTTTGTCTTTTTTTCAGCCACTAGAAAGACTCCCAGAAAGGTCTATCAGAAATAAGATAAACAGCGGTTGTGTCTGTTATCTCACCTGAAGCACCTAATGTTGCATGTTGAAAGGTGGCTGCTAACCATTTACCCCGAATATCTCGTGGATCAAGGATCACTTTCTCTTTTTGTTTGTTAACCAGTTTTACAGCGGTGATGTAAAGGCCTGCATTAGAGAAAGAGATAACCGGTGTCATTTCCGTGATATGACCACGCATTAGATGCATATCTGATTGTTGAGCTACATTAACTCTGTGCATTCCTTTGGGAACATAAATGAGTCGTTCCGGTGCATAGAGATGCTGTGCGGCTACGCGTGTCAATGTTTCATACCCATGTCGGGTAGGCTCTTGCCTTTCGGTACTTGCAGCAGCAGTAGAGTTTGAATCCGATTGTGTTTCAGGGAAAAGAACAGTTACTTGCTCATCTGTACCTTGCTGTTCGTTTGATGACAGATGAATAACAATTGTTTTCTGTGTGGCAACGTCTTGGACCAAAATTCGTTTGTCCGTAAATTCTTCACTCGCCTCCCAATAGATAACGCCATTGACGGATAGCGTAGTTAGTGAGTTAGCAATTGCTGCAGGGATTTTGGCTCGAACACTCTTTGATGGGAAAACCACCATCTTTTCAGCGTTTGGCTTCAAGATCACTTTAATAGGCGTTTTATCCCAAACCACTTTTTCATCAGCAAAGGATTTAGCCTGGATACAGGCAAGTGCAAACAGAACCGTGAAGATTGTTATTGACCGCTTCATTATTCATTTACCGTTTTGGGAATTCTTGTCGGATTGCCATGAAACCCGTTGAGCATTAGCCCCCAAGGATTAAATTCAAGGCTGATATCGCTTCGTACCACTTTGATTGGATAACGAATATCTACTGTCTTTATGTCAACACCGCGATGCGTTTCTTTGATTCTCAGATCGAGCCAGACAACAAAGTTGTTTTCATTAATGATTTCTACCCTTTTATCGTCGTAGGCCATGTTGTTGATTAACGTGACTGTTCTTGTTCTTCTGTCTAATTCCCCTCGGCTACTACGGCGTAAAATGTCTTCTTTAAGCCACTGAATGTAGCTTGGGGTAATGTATGCAGCCAATTCGTCAACACGAGCTGGGTAATCGATAGAACCATCATCAAGCCAAGTGTTGAGATATTGGAATATGCTTACAGCGAAGCTGTAAGCTGTGGTTGCTGGCACTTGATTTAGCGTAACGGTTGAACCAGAACGTAGATCAGGTGGCAGATATACTCGCTGCACTTCACGCGCCTTATTCGCTGACATCCAAAACAAAACGCAAAACAGAATCAGAACACCGATGACCACACGTAGCGTAATGATGTGTGACTTCTGATTATCTATCTCGCCTCTATATTTACTCCCCATCTGTACGTCCGACTCCCCAGGTACCTGAATATCGAATGATGCGATTGTTCTTCGTGTTCGTTTTCACGCGCAGGAAGACATCACGTAGCATTAGGTAATGTTGATAGTAGTAGTCAGGCCGGCCTCGTTTTATTCGTTGAAACAAAGAGCCGCTGACCAAGATAGTCAATAAGAGCATGAGCATTGCAGCACCCATGCCCATCATGGTTTTGCCCAGAATGGTTGCTATTGTTAAGCAGACAGGAACCCAGAAAAGCGCCCCGACCTTTAAAACCATGCCCAGCTCTGAGTTTGAGAGGCCACGGAAAATCGGTGGCTCGTTATTGAGCCGGTCAGCAAGAATTTCTGCTGAGTCATTCATTGAATAACGCCAGCTGCTTGGGCAAGCATGTAAGAAACAAACAGGAATACCGCTGCGCCGCCGATTACGGTTACACCAACCTCACCCCATTCTTTTCTACCGGAACGTGCTTGGTTAATGTCTGCCAGTGCTATCCAAGAAAGCCATAAAAAGCCACAAACCGATATCCCTAATCCAACGATTAGTGTTCCATCTTTCAGATAGCCTTTAATGATTTCCAACCAGTTGTTACTGTCAGGGTTATTTGATGGTGGCGCTGCCGTTGGAAGTCCCGCATAAGCTTTTTGGCAAAGCAGAAGATAAAGGGCTGATGCTGTAGAAAGATAGTTTTTCATTGGTATGTCCTCGCTAAGAAACGATATAAAGGATGAGTGATAAAAGGACAGCGGCGCGAACGGCACTGGTGATTACGTCGTAGAAGGTGACATCGTTTTTTTTGGATGCCCATTGTTCGTAATAGGAAAGCGTGACCCAGGCACTCCAAAGCATGATTGATACTACAACAAGGCCGCCAAGCAAAAGAGCCATGTCAGTCATAGAAACGCCAGTGGCATTCAGGAAGCTTTGAGCTTGTTTTGAATTCGCTTCCATGACTTAACGCCGGTAATCGCCAGATAACGGTGCATAGCTTCGTGGTTCGATGTTTGGGCCATCCAGATGTTCTTGTATACCAAGACGCATCATTAAGAGATCTTTACGAAGCTGGTTGTATTGGAAGCGGATACGGCTATCGGGATTTGCACGTCCTTGAGCTTCATCAACGAGTGCGCTTAGTCCGTCTAATTCATGAACCAACTTTGCCAGGCTTTCTCGCTCTGCATAGTTGCTGGCACTGGCAGTTGTAGAAACAACGAAGGTAGCAATTAGTAAAAGGGGCTTTAGCATTTTGGTCATTTCTCACGACATTAATTTTGTGTGTGAGAAAGTCTGCCCAAGCCCCTCGTTCGAGACAATGAATAACCGGATATTGGTCCAAGCCGGTTATCAAATATATTTCTTGAATAGGTAGGTAACCATGAAAATACCAATGCCAAAAAGCAAGGCAAATGGCAGTATTACGGCGTTTGGGTGAATAGATACGGGGAAAGCAAGATACACAACCCAGGGGGCGATGAAGCATATTGGTATCCAGCGTTTTACGTGATGGTACAAGCTTGCGTGCTCACGACCTACTGACCATTTTCGTATATCGCGCTGAACCAGACCCTCAACCGAGCCAACAACAGCAAATATAAAAAACGCCGGTAAAGCAAGCGTTAGGATGGCTAACCGGATAGCAAATACTTGTGTCACATAAATAGCCGCCAAAACATGCTCTGCGATGGTTTTGGTCACTTTCCCTGCACCGGTGTCCTGAAATATTTTCGTAATAGCTCCCATGATTCCGGTTTTGACATACATGAGATTGTGCATTTTGGCTGCAATTCCCTCTGCATATTCAACTGGCCGCTGCACCAGCAGGCTTTGCTGGAAGTCTTTGTTTAGGTAGGAAAGCTCAGTCTTGACCATATTACGGCTATGGTTGATACCCTCATCTCGCCATGTTGTGTTCATGCCTACCCATTCAATGATGATTGACATAAGCAATGCCAGTAAAAGCCAGACAATCATGGTCATAATTCGCGAGATCCATGTGCTGATAAAGCCTTTATTGGAACGAGGATGATTATCTTTTTGGGCCATTTATTCCATCCACCATGACTCGCCAGTACGGTAAGAGGCAGACATGTCCTCTGCCATCTCATCAAAGTTTGAAGTCATATACAGATCGTTTTTGGAATCCGCCAGCGGAACCCTGATTTTCCAGAGCTGCCCGCCACCTGTGAGAATGAACGCCTGCCCTTTCGGCAGAGCCATAATCGTGGCAGGAGACAAAAGCGGTGCTTCAGTGAAGGTGATACGGTCTTGGGCGCTGGATGTGAAATCAATATCCGTATCAATGTCCACATTGTCAGATGACCCTGTTACTTCTGTGGCCGCTGCCACTTCAACCATGGGCAGCTGCTCCGTAAATAACTCTGCTGTAGCCAGCTCTTTTACGCGAAAGGTGACAATGGTTCCAAAGTTACCCAATGCCTGACCTGCTTTGGCCTGATCGCCAAGTTTTACAATCACGTCTGACATCGTTTGGGTATAAGCGGTTATCTGTAAGCCTGCACCACCACCCTTGTTGAGCATAGGCAGGAATTCATCCCCCATAAGCTCATTCACTTCATCAGCATGAATGTTTATCGGTGTTTTGCTACCAGATGAGGTGTCCTGGTTATGAAAGCCGAGTTCAGTGCCGTGCTTATAGATTTCACCTGCAGTCGAAACCAAATCGGCAAACATGGTGTTACCTACTGTGCCAGCGATAGCCATGTCCTGTAGCGCGTCCAGGCCTATGTAAACGACTTTCTTCTGTCTGATGACCTGTCCCCAGCTAAATACTGGGCGATTGTCATCAGAGTCGTTATAGGCAGGCGAAATAAGCTCCGCAATCCGCCCAGAGATGAGTTTTTCAAGTAATGGCAGACCACTGGCCACTATTTTATCGAAATAGGTCTTATCGTATTCAAAGGTAGAGCGAAGTCCCATTGCGACGGCATCGAATAGCTTTCTATCCTGTGCATACTTGATCATGGCATTGGCCCTTTTGTTTTTGCCACGCAAGCTCATTGGTAACATTTTGTCGTTCAGGTTTTCTGCAATTTCCTGAACATGTTTCTGCCAGTCCGGATCGCCAACGCTACTCAGCCAGACTTCGTAATAATCAATGAGTAGGTCATCAATGCTTTGTATGTGCTGTGCTAATTGGGCATAGTCTGGTCTGCGGCCTAGTGCCACCAAAGCCTGAGCAATGATGTTGGTAAAACGCCAGAAGAACTCTCTAAACACATTAGAACTGCCGCCACTATCGAGCTGGTTTGCGGTTCTGGTTGCCACTTCCGTCACACGACTGAAATGGCCAATACCATTGTAACGAGCTGAAATGTCAGGAAAGCCCAAGTGAAAAACGATTAAATCATCCTCACGCCCCGCTGCTTTACATTCAGCGATAACTCTTCGCATAAGCTCTGCATCGCCCTTCGGATCGAACACAACGGTAATGTCACCACGGCGAATATCCTGCGTAATCAGTATTTCAGCAAGACGGGTCTTACCAACGCGGGTGGTGCCGAGCACAAGTGTATGCGCGTTTCTTTCAGATAAAAGCGATACAACAGGCTCTTCATGCCCGCCTACACCATGGATCTGAGGTTCACCTCCGATAGGGGGTAATGGTCTAACAGGATTATATTTGGAGTCACGATTGAGTAATTCTGCCACTTTGGAAAGACGTGGAGACGACTCCCACTCTAATTCTTTTCGCCTTGCCAAATTGTAGAGAGAACCGGGGTTGATGTATTTGCTGGCGGCTGGATCGCGAGTGTCTTTTAGCCGCTGGGCATGTTTTTGCCCCCATCTAAAGCCTAGACCATAGAACAGATACTTTCTGCTGACAGGGATATCGCCTGGCGCCATTTTGAAGAGCACCTGACGGCGTAGCCCTTTCTGATATCTTGCAAGTTGCACGAAGTCTCTGAAGTTACGGTAAGCGTTGTAGGTAAGGATACCTCCTACCCCGTAGGCTACTGATGGTGTCATCATGAGTGACCACGGCGCTAAAAACGCCATCACTGCACCGGTGGCAGAAATGGTGGCTGACCAGATCTCAACCTTTGGTCTGAGAAGGATTTCCAGCGTATGTTTTTGCTTCATTGGGCAATCTGCGTTCGAGTGATGAGGACGGGGTAATGTTTTAGGTTAAATTGTTTAGCCAGGTCACTACCCGAAGCAGGAGAAACTTGAAGTCCTTCTGCAGCACGAATGACCGCCTGAAGGTCTGAGGCGGACGCTGAGTTGACTATCAATCCAACTGCTCCAGCCTTAATTAATGCTTGCCTGTGTTTGCTTAGCCACTGGATCGATACATTGTCAGCACCAATCAGGAATAAAGGGCTTGGCAAATAAGGAAGCGATACAGTGCGCTTTGTTACCCTGCCTACAGTCATTTCTGGCGTGCTTGGCGTGGCCAGTTTTGCAATGTTTGGTTTTTGTTTCGGGGCAGGTTCAGATTGAAGTGATGAAATATACTTGTCTGAACTAATGGTTCGTCCCGAGTCAAACAGGACTTTTGGTTGTGCATAAATGGCAGTACTGCATAAAAGCAGAAGTGATAATGCGGGTAGTCTGCTCATTTTGTTGCCTCTAAATAAGCAAGAACATTTTTCTGATATCGTTTGGCACGAGCTGCCCGTTCAGGTGTGTTGCTTCTAGTGTGGTATTCACCTGCACAATAGATCCAGTCTGATTTCCGGTCATAACACTCGCGCAGGATTCTCGCTCCCGTCTGAATGTTGTATTGAGGATCTAATGCTCTCCAGGGATCAATCAGCTTATCTTTATGCCAATACCAATTCGTCTGCATCAACCCGATATCGACTAAAGTAATGTCGTTTGCCAGCAACAGCATAATGGCTGCATAGGCTTTTTCACGAGTTGGGAAGTAATAGCCTTTACCACGAACATTTATCGTCCATGGCCAGACACGTTGAATTTTGGGGTTAGTGCTTTCTGCGCGAGAGATGGCATAAAGCAGGTTGGCCGGAACGCCCTCCTCTCTCGCAATCTTTACATAAAGTGCCGGTATTTTCGATGTGGACTTTGTGTTCGCTTCAGCCTGATAAGAGAATGCGAGGCTAGACGTTAGAGCCAGACATGCGATTAATGATTTCTGGAATATCTTCGCTAAGAATGTGCATGTGAACCCAGATCCGGTTCTTGTACTGATGCTGCATTGGGGAAGCAATAATGAATGAATCTTCTTTGATACCAAGGAAGATACATTTGTCATGCAGGCTTGCCACCAAAATGGCGTGCTCTGATGAAAAGTCAGGATACTTAGATTGCAAATAGTTGAATATTTGCTGTTGTAAATAGATTTTCTCGCCATCGGATTTTTTGGCAAGAGCAGAAATTTGAAACTTCCAGACATAGAAAGAGCCTGAAAGTTGTTCGACTATCCTTCCCCAGGAAAAACTGTATGCACCGACATTGGCAGCATCAACAATACTGGTTCCATTGTTGATTTTAGTGTCTGACAATTGCTGCTCGACTTCACCATCGAGAAATCTCTGATAAGCATTCAAGTCAATTGGCGTCGCATCTGATGTCATATAGATCGGTTGAGGAGAAAGTCATATATCATTCTACTCTGTTTACCCCTCCCGTGTTGTCAACTTTAAATGTGGCTGGCAATTGACCTTCATCAAGCTGGTACTGCTTCATGAGAGACTGTCCATGATTTAGCGTAATGCGACGGCTTCTTAACAGTTCAGCATCTATTCTGTTCTGCATCGCCCATTGACGAATGACACTGTTTTCTTTGTCGCTTGAGTCACTAAAGAAAACATCCAGCTGAATGCTTCTATCCACCAGCATGGTGGTGAGTAGTTGTTGGATCTTTTTATCGCATGAATCACAGCCGGATAGTTTGGTAGCAAGAATCATCTTCTTTGTTGAGGAACTTATTGATGGCTGTGATGACTGCTGAGGCGTTACCGGTAATTGAGACTGAATTTGAGCAATATCAATTAACGCTTTATCACCTTTATCTCTCCATGCCTGATCATAAGCACGCTGAAACGCAAGGACCCGCTCTGTATCTTGCTCCATCATGTCAGCCCACATACGGGCGTACTTTTTACGCTCTGCTTCATTTTGAGCGTGAATGCCAAGTACTTCCAAGGGTGATATGGTGTCTGGGCTGATACTGCCTCTAATGCCTTCCATTAGATCTTCATATCGAGCGTACTCAGCTGCAGATAGCCCCCATTGAATATGTTTTTGCTCGGTCTGAGTTGTTGATGACTCAGTTACGGCTGAGCGCGTTTCGGTGGTCGATGCAATGTTACCGGCGAATACCGTGCTACTGCCCATTAAAAGCACTAACAGTGCTGTGTTATTAAATGCTAAGTTCAAAGCTCTCCCCTTCTTGGTTTTTGACCACGATGCTGTCTTTGCTGATGCTTTCTAATCTCCAGCTACCAATTTCCTCGTTTGATGCGAGCAAATGTATTTCACCTGCATACTCAATTTGTGCAAAACGTTGGCCACCCCATGAATCAATACCGATCAGGTTGAGTTCATCCGTTTTACGATTGACCGCAGGTTTGGCTTGTGCGTTAGGCGCAGCTTGTTGAGTGGCTGGTTTATTGTTTGAAGGCTTGGGTGCGCTGTTGGTGGTAGGTGCTGCTTTTAATGCTGCCAGCTCCTTTTTTAGGCCATCTAATGAACGCACTAGGTCATTGAGCTTTTCAACGCTCTGAGCATGGAGCTCTATTCCGCTTTTCACTACAGTGATTCGCTCAGACTCATTTGCTTCAATTTCTTGAAGCCTGGATGCTATCTGACTAACTTCATCTTGCAGATCGGCGTTTACCGTTTCTGAGTTTGAGATGGGTGGCTGCAGATTTGTTTGTGCTGGTGGCGTGATGACGATCGCGTTGTCGTCATTCTCCATTGCAATCAAGTCAACATCGGTTAGTGAGTCTTGGTCTACAGATGGTATTTCATCCTGGACCGGGGCTTGATCCACTGACTCATCAATCGCTATTTGGATTTCGGCGTTCTCAGGCTCGGTCATGACTGGGATTGAGTCGGTAATATCAATTCCCGGTTCAACGGTAAATTCGCTGTCTTGCTCTAGCATCAAGGCAGCGGTACCGAGAACACCGACTAACGCTACAAGGCCAACGGCTTTGAGCCATATCGGCGCAGATTTCTTTTTACCAAGATCGCTTGGGATATCACCTTCAAAAATGTCATGAGGTTGAGTATTTTCAGTCATTATTTAAACTCTTCAACAGTATCGAATGCGATTAAACGGTGTACAGGATCGACTTTCATCCAATAGGCCTTACCAACGAGCATCATCAATGCATCTTTAAGCATCACTGGTCCGATTTTGCGATGTGAATGGGGCAATGGTTTGCTCATAAGTTGTTTGACGTGCATGCCCTGCTTGCTGGGGGCCGCCAATGAAAATCCACTACGCATGAGTAGAAACTCCATTGCTTCTCCAACGGTTTTAGCTCGTGAGGGGATTTCTGTGTCTATGACTACTTCAAGCAGGTTTTCTTGCTGTCTGGTATTTACTGCGTCGGCGTTTGAATAGCGACCCACTCGTATTTGAGTGGCTGACGGTGGTTCGTAGTCATAGCGTTCGATAAAGATATCGGTCGCCGGCAATGGTGCTTCGGCAACTTCAACAGGTTTCACCTGTTGGTTAGTAGTTGGGAGGGTTATGCAGCCAGTTATAAAGACTGGCAATAAAGTAATAAGTAATTTTGTACGCAAGATGCTTCTCCATCAAATTTGCGTACATATTGTTAATCTGTGAAATTAAAAACAACGAATAACCGGATATTGGTCCAAGCCGGTTACCAAGTTGTCACTCTTTCAAACTGTGGGATCTCGTTTTTAATCATCTTGGAGAGGTAAGGCCAAATATGTCTCAAGGCGATGTCATCTATGGCTTTGCTGACAGCTAGACACCTTTTGGGAAGTGGCTCACCTTCTGTCTCGTTCCATGCGTAATAGAGTGCTTCGTGCTCTTCATCGGTTAGTCTGCGTGGCGGTCCGCCTTTCGTAACCGGAACACCCATTGCTTTTCGCATATCGATGAAAACTGCCTTACCCATCCCGGTAAGTGCATTTATCATAGGGAAAGAGGCATCACGTTTGATGAGCGTTCTTAAAAGCTCTGTTTCTAATTGTGCTTCTTCAACCTGGCTAAGTGCCATTTCGAGTTTGAGTGAGTTAGCTGTTATCTCGTACCAGATAATGCCGGTCTTAACGACCGCAAGGATATCTAGCAAGCTATAAGAGGCAAGAATGGGTATGAATTTTGGACTGAGATTTAAGTTCTGGAAAAGGAATCGATACTCATCAGGATCGGATGCGTGCGTAGCGAGGTTACTTAATAAAGTGTTCGTGATATTCATGTCCGGAATGTCACCAAAACGCCTCTGTTGCTTACTTCCACGCTCTATTGCAATAGACAGCAGTTCCTCATCTATTGTGATGTCAATGATGTTTTGGAAACTACAGAGTTTCAGAAGATAGGCGTGTGGCAACCTTGAAATGCGGTCAGCCTGTTCAGGCGATAACCCCATATCCGTAAGTTGTTCAATATCGACATTATTTGACGCATTCGTTAGCTTGGTCAGGAAGCTATACGTCATTGTCTCGTAAAGGCTTTTCACCGCCCTACTCCTCAAAAAACTCTAATTCCTGCCTACATCCTTGGACCCAGGCTCATTATTTCACCGGGCTATTTAACAAAGTTATGTGCATGTTTTCAATGGTTAATATTTCAAACCTTGTTTAGTGTGAACTGGTTCTCACAAAAGGTCTTTCACACGTTCTCCACACATATATAAGTTAGGCATGTTGTACCTTTACGACATTCTAACTCCCTCATATTCATGTGGCATGACCAGAATGCGCAAATCTGGTTATGGAAATATAGTAGTAATTCATATATTTAAGTACCTATATCACTATGGTCTTGGTTAGTCTAATACCCCAGACCTACTCTGGTCATCCATATTCACCATCCATAACAATCAACGGGTTTGCCTTTCCCATTATCATTAATAGATAGCTATCCGATAGCATGTAGATAGATAGAAGATAGCAATGAGATAGCGAACAGATATTAGATAGATAGCTAACAGATATTTAATACGCTATCTATAATGACTTATAGTAGATATCCAGTAGCTAGCTAGATAGCTATCAGATAGATAGCTAGCAGATATTTAATACGCTATCTATAATGACTTATAGTAGATATCCAGTAGCTAGCTAGATAGCTATCAGATATTAAATATTGGCTTAGTATAGGATAGCTATTAGATATCTAATAAGTATTAGATAGCTATCCGGATATTTAGTAGATATCTATTTTAAGATGATTTACAATCTGACGTATGGATAGCTATCTGTTATCTGGATAGCTATCCGATATCTGATTAATATAATGAGGAAATTGCTTATGCCTACAATTGTAATGGCGAGTTCCAAGGGGGGAGCAGGTAAGACTACTGCTGCCGTTACTCTGGCCGGTGAATTAGCGCGTCAAGGTTTAGATAAAGGGGTCAACATTGCATTAGTTGATGCAGATCCAAATAAACATAGTGCTAAGTGGGCTAAGAAAAGTGGTTGTCCAGAGAATCTGACTTTGTATGAATCAGATGAAGCCAGCATTATTGACGATATTGAAAAGGCTGAACAAGAAAACGCTTTTGTTATTGTTGACCTTGAGGGTACTGCAAGTATCGCAGTGGCAAATGCAGTGAGTAGGGCAGACCTTGTTATTATTTTATGTCAGGGTTCACAGAATGATGCTGATGAAGCTGTAAAAACAATTAAGTTATTACGGCAACAAGGTAAAGCTTTCAGAAGAGATATCCCATATTCAGTCCTATTTACACGAACAAGCACGGCGATTGTGCCTCGTACCTTGAAATTCATTGTCAGTCAGTTTACAGAATCAGGTGTGGATGTATTCAAGGTATCCTTAATAGAAAAGGATGCATACAAAGCTGTTCATTCATTTGGGGGGATAGTTAACAATCTTGATCCTAAAGATGTGTCAGGTATTGAGGTTACTGCTGCTAACGCTAAGGCTTACGCTGAAGAAGTTAAACGTAAGCTCAAAGAGATAATGTCAGGAGGTAGTGATGGCTGAGCGAGCTGGATTAGATTTAGATGATATCAATGAGGATGAAGTTGATATCGCATCATTAACGGGACCGAAGAATCCAAAACCAAAAGTTGATCGTAAAGAGTTAAATAAAGTCTCTGAAGAGGCTGGGTTTGTGAGTCGTCAGGCTCCAAGAGTCAGGAGAAGGGGAGGGCGTACTGCATATACTCAACAGAAGAACTTCAAGATGCGGCCGGATATGCCAGAGCTATTTGCTGATGTCGCTGATGGACTCGGTGTAAAGGACTATGAGTTATTAGAAATGGCTATCCAGGCATTCTTAACTAAGCAGAAAATGAAGGAAGAGCTTGAAAGGTTTAAGAAGATCACCTCGTAGATCTTGAATCGATGAAAAGGGAAGGGATAATTATCACCGACAATTAGAACCAATTCGCTTCAATAAGTAAATTAATCGTATAGCATTTTATTGTGGCCTTTAGAGATTACCTACTCAACAAAGGTAATAAGGGAATTAATACAGAAGGAATATATAATGAGTAAAAAAGCACACGGAGTAACAAACGTCAGGGGTGGCGATCTAATAAAGATGGATGTACGTGGTCAGTTCGACGTAATCACAGATATGAATGATGGTTACGTTACTTTTAGGTCTATCATGCTTGAGTCTGGACGTATAATTAAGGGCTTAATATTAGATTCTGATTTAGCTGCACTAGTTAATTCTAAGGGCGGCAGTTTGGGTTTCCCACAAATTCACGGACACATAGTTAAGCCCGTATAGCCTTTTTCAAATTCTACTGGACTAATTCCGCCTAATGTCGAATGACGACGTTTCGGGTTATAAAAACGTTCAATGTGCCCGCATCACCTCGAAGGAGTAACCGCGCCCTTCACGGTTCTTGTCCTTGGCCAGTCGGTTGATGGACTCCGTGTAAGCGTTGGTGACGGGCATGCCCGTCTCGAAGTAGGTCATGGTCTCTTCGCGCCAGTTTCCCACTGCCCTGACCAGATCGCTCCAGACTTCCTTTTGGCCCTTCGGGATGGTGGCTATCCACTCGTCCAGGGCGGCTTCTGCCTGGAGCCGTGTGGTGGCGTCCCAGATGCCGTAGAAGCGCTCCTAGTGCTCGTAGGCGGCCAGCAGTTGCGGGAACGCGCCTGTCGAGGTCTCCATGATGAGGCGCTCCCGGTCTGAGACTTCGTGAGCGCGTTTCAGCAGGATTTTCCGGTCTCCCTTGAGAGTCCGGCTCTGGGACGGTTTCAGCTCCTTTCTGAGGCCCTTGCGCACTTTCTCTAGGGCATCGTTGGCCATGCGCACCACATGGAACTTATCGACCACGATACGGGCCTGGGGCAGCACAGCCTTGACCGCTGCCCGGTAGGGGTTCCACATGTCCATGCTGACGATCTCGACCTTCTGCCGGTCTTTCAGCTTCATCAGGTAGTTGGTCACCACGTCCTGGCGGCGGGTGGCCAGCAGGTCGAGCAGGGTTCGCTCCTCAATGTTGGTCAGAATGCAGCGGTAGCGCTTGTTCAGGTATAGCTCGTCAATGCCCAGGATGCGGGGCGTCTCGAAGCGGTGCCAGCGTCCCAGGAACTCGGCGCGGGCGTTGAATATGTCGCGCACCGTCTTCTCGTCCAGGCCGGTCTGTGCCGCCACAAAGGTGTAGGGGTGGTTGAAGGATTCCTTCTCCACGTACTCATGCAGCCGCAGTGTCATACGGAATCCGTCCACCATCTCCGGTAGCTGGGGCCTGAATGTTGTCTTGCAGGCCCGGCAGGTGTATCGGCGGCGGACCACCCAGAGAGTGACCCGCTTGCCGTGGATGGGCAGATCACGATAGGGAACGTCACGCTTGCCGAACCGTACGAACTCACCCTGCACGCCGCATTCCTCGCAGGCGATGGGATCGGGCACGTCCACCTGGAAGTGCATTTCGTCGTCGGTTGATTTGCAGCCCAGTACTTGGTATTGCGGCAGGTGAAGGATGTTGTCGGGAAGTTCGGTCATGGTGTTGTATAGGCGTAGGTGTCAGTCAGATCCATCCGGCTCGGCATTGGTGTTTGCTTTTTTACCCAACAAGCTGCTGGAAACGAAAAGTAAGGCACCGAGGACAATTGCAATATCAGCCAGGTTGAAGGCCGGCCAATGCCAGTCTCGCCAATAGAAATCAAAGGAATCCACAACATAGCCGCGAAAGACCCGGTCAATCAGGTTGCCCATGGCGCCACCGAGGATAAGACTGTAAGCGATGGCTTCTCCTTTATGACGATTTTCAAGGATCAGCTTGATCAGAAAAATCGAGACCACTACCGCGATTCCGATAAAAAAGTAGCGCTGCCAGCCTCCACCATTCGCAAAAAGACTGAATGCGGCACCGGTGTTCCATAGGTGCACCCAGTTAAAGAACGGGGTCACCGAAACATACTCGCCATAGGCCATTGATTGCTGCACCAGCCACTTTACAGCCTGATCAGACGCTGCCAGCAGGCCCGATATGGACAATAGGGCATACGGCGAGAGCTTTTTGCCAATAATGAGCATTATTTAACCCTTCAACGCCAGAATGCGTCTGGCACCGTTAAGTACAATGACCCCCGCGATGGTGCCGATAATCAGATCCGGATAATTGGACCCGGTCCACGCGACCAGGGCGCCGGCGGTGATGACCCCCAGGTTGATCACCACGTCGTTGGCCGAAAATATCCAGCTAGCCTTCATATGAGCTCCGCCCCCTCGATGTTTGGATACCATCAGCAGACAGGCGGTATTGGCAATCAATGCGACGAATGCGATGGCTATCATCACCAGCGATTCAGGCTCACTACCGAATACAAAGCGCCTCACGACCTCTACGAGTACGCCAACAGCCAAAACCAGTTGGACCACACCAGCAACGTGCGCAACACGGACCTGCCTTTTCACGCTATGCCCAACCGCATAAAGAGCGAGTCCGTACACTGCCGCATCAGCAAAATTGTCCAGGGACTCTGCAATGAGGCCAGTTGACTGAGCCATCAGACCGGCAGTCATTTCCACCACGAACAGAAGTGCATTGATGCCGAGCAACCAGCGCAGGGTCCCGGATTCTTGCTTAGCAGAAGCTGCCGAAAACTCGGCGGCCTTGATGGTCTCCGGATTTGCAGCGACGGTTTCCTGAAGCGAGGCGCCTAGCCCCAAGGTCTTCAGTTTCGAGGTGACGGGCTCGACCTCGCCGTCATGCACGACCTTCAGCCGGCGGTTCGACAAGTCGAAGGACAGCGCCCGAATCTCCTCAAAGCCGTTCAGGGCTAGGCGAATCATTCGTTCTTCTGATGGACAGTCCATCTTCGGCACGGCATAAACACTGACCCATCTCCCTGGCGCCTCGGAGGAGGCCTGTATATCGGTATCCGCTGCGGACGTTGCATCACCGCCACAGGCGCCACCACAGGATTTGCTCATGATACGACTCCACTTGAACAATGTTGTGGTACCATTTAAAACTATAAAGCTACTATAAGGTCAATAGAGTAAAGAATCCGTTGGGGAGGAGGCTGATGCGCATTGGTCAGTTGGCGCAGTTGGTAGGGGTCGAAACACAGACGATCCGCTTCTATGAACAGCAGGGCTTGTTGCCGCCGCCTGATCGGCAGGACAACGGTTACCGTGTCTATACCGAGAAGCATGGTGAGGGGCTGGCCTTCATCCGTCGCTGCAGAATGCTGGGCCTGTCACTGGCTGAGATTCACGAACTACAGAGCTATCAGGACGACCCTCATCAGCCTTGTACCGCCGTCAACGCCTTGCTCGATGATCACATCTCTCATGTGCGGTCGCAGATAACCGCTCTGCAAGCGCTTGAGAAACAACTCGTTTCACTGAGAGCGAGTTGCAACGATGACCGGGAAGTTGAGGCGTGTGGGGTTCTTGCTGGAATTAGCGAAGGAAACATGCACCAGCAGTAGGTGAAGCATCAACCAGATAATCCGATGAGATGCCGGTCTGTCTCACTCTCATGCAAAGGTAAGATCAACCATTTAATCCGCTTACCCATTTTCTGAAGAGGGTCTGTAAGAAGTTTTATACATTACGTGCAAAGTTATGTGATGCGAATCACAAATTATCAATATTTAGTGCATTTAATGTATTAGCATTTTTTTATTAATGAGTTCATGTTAGCTTGCGGTTGAGAAATGCTAATGTTCTAGAACTGAGAGGAGGCTTAATATGTTTAAACTATCTAAAGCATCTCACTTCGTTAAAAATAGTGCGATTGCTTTTTCCCTCGCATTGATAATGCCTATGACTGCGCAGTCTGCTGAGGCAGAAACACACACTGTGAAGGCCCAAGGACTTAAGTTCATGCCTTTGGTGGTCACTATCGACAATGGGGATACTGTTTCCTGGCGGAACATGCCTACTCACAATACGAAATCACTTGAAGGCCTGATTCCTGAGGGCGCGGAGCAGTGGGAGTCGGAAATTGGTAAAAATTATGATCGCACTTTTACGCAAGATGGGATCTACTTATACAAATGTGTTCCACACTGGGGTGCCGGAATGGGTGGCGTAATCATTGTTGGTGATCCAGTAAACCTTGAACAAATCAAAAATGCTGATGCCAAAGGTGCTGCCGGTCGGCTTGCCAGAAAGGCAATCAAAGCAGCTGAAAAGCGCTAAGCGGTCACGCAAGTTATGAAGCTTAAAATTCGGTCTTTTATCCCTGTAGGAGTTCAATCAGCACCAACCTGACTCATAACAATGAGTCAGCGGCCATTTTTATTGACGTATAAATGAAATGCAAAGTGTGCCATCAATGCTATTAATCAATTGAAAACAAGTGTACCCGTGAAAACCTTAAACAAGCCGATTAGAGTGCTGAATTGGACTCATGCTTGGAACTGATTCATAATCAGTATATCCTACGGCTTGTTGTCAACATAAATTCTAAACCAATGTCAGTCCATTCTTTCGTCAAAGTGCTTATTCTGATGATTGTCATACAATCAGGCATTGTTGCGGCTGACGTTCGCAGCGTTGTGCCAGAGCATGTTCCAGAGCAACACCTTGACAATAATGATATCAATGACAGCCACCAAGACAAGGTTCAACTCGCTGGAGAACACAATTCACCCTCTTCTGATCCTGCTGAAAGTTGTGTTTTGTGTATGCACTGCCACTGCTCACACTTTATAGCTATAAATACCAGTTCAAGCATCGAAGTTCATCCGATTCCGGATAACTTTTATTATCCCTACCAGCTAGCTTCTGTCACTGACTTTTCAGTCAGTATGTACCGCCCTCCTAAATCCTGATCTGCTGACATTTCACGCGGACCCGATCTGAGTCCGTTGTTCACAGATATACAGGATTTCTTTCATGAAAAAGCAATATGATTGCGTGCAGAGTTCACGTAAGCCCGTTGTGCTTGCTTTAGTTTATTCATTGCTTCTAACAGCGATGGCGCCGCTCACCTATGCTGATGCCGGGCAACAAGAAAAGGCATTGGGTCTGAGGGAAGCGATGCAACAAACGCTACAACAGCATCCTTCGTTGCAAGTTTTTCCTCTAAGACAGCAGCAACTGGAAGCGCAGAAAAAAACTGCTAATCTCAAACCGGCTTATGTTGCAGGTGCAGAAGTCGAAAATGTGGCCGGGACCGGGCAGCTGAGCGGTATCAAGTCCCTTGAAACGCGAGTGACTTTGTCATCCGTATTAGAGTTGGGCGGTAAACGCCTATCGCGTGTTGAATTGGTTGAACAACAAAGTGAAGTTGTTCGTGTTGAGCGCAAAGTCAAAGCGCTCGATTTGTTGGGGCAGGTGACAAGACGGTTCATCAACGTACTCAATAGTCAGGAGCGAGTAAAACTAGCAGAAATAGGGCTGGAACTTGCACAGACAACATTAGCAGAAGTCGACAGGCGAGTGAGCGCTGCGGTGGCGCCTAAGGCCGACCTGGGCCGTGCTGAAGCTGCGGTTCAACAAGCCGAGTTGACCTTGCTTGCAGAGCAGAGACAGCTTGAAGCCAATCGCATGGCGCTGGCTAACTTGTGGGGCAGCTATCAACCTGCTTTTGACACGGTATCAGGTTCACTCTATTCCTTTAACGAAGCGGTGCCATTTGATGCTTTATTTTCTAAGGCACAACAAAATCCACAGATCGAAATGTTTGCCGCAGAGACACGCATTCGTGATGCGGAAGTTCGGCTGGCGCGCACCCAGCAAGTTGCTGACCTGACCTGGTCAGTTGGCATTCGGCGAGATGAAGGCATAGATGACACAGCGTTGGTTGCGGGTATCTCCATGCCATTGTTCAGCCGAGAGCGGGCTCAGGGCAAGATAGAAGAAGCATTAGCCGCCAGAAATGAAGTGACCTATCGCCGACAGGACTTGTTGTTACAGCTTCACACTCAGCTGTATCGCGCCTATTCAGGCCGTAGCCAAGCAATCATCAGTATTCAGAAGCTACAGGAACAAATCATCCCAAAACTGAATACAAGTTTGGAGCAGACCCGCGAGGGTTATCAGCGTGGACTCTATAGTTATCTGGATTTACTCACTGTCAGGCAGGATTTGCTCAACGCCAGACGTGCTGTTATCGAGGCTGCCACAGCAGCACTCAAATACGAAGCTGAAATTGAGCAACTGACAGCAGAGCCACTGGCTGAAATGGAGTAAACAAAATGTATCAGAAAAAAATGTTTGAAAAACGATGGATTAACTTTTCCTTGAACAGCGGTCTATCAATCCTGTCGGCACTGTTGCTGATAACCGCAGCATCACCTGTTATCGCTCAAAACGAGCATGAACATGGTGATAAGCAAACTGAACAACACAAATCAGAAGCTGACCATAAGCATGATTCAGCGTCTGAGACTTCTACGCACAAAGAAGACGAGTCGCACAGTGTCGATCAGCATCAGCATGACGAACAAACGCAGAATTCAACTGAATCTCACAGTGAACATGCTTCACCTGAGACAGGTAATGAGGGTGAGCACGGACAAGGGCATGAAGGTGAGGATGAAAAACATGTAGAAATTAGTGATGACATGGCCCGTCAACAAGGTCTTTCGACCGCGAAAGCCCTTGCTGGAGAGGTGTCACTGACAACTAAGCTTTATGGCAGGCTTGCGCTTTCACCCGATAAGGTGAGTCATGTTAGAGCCCGTTTCCCGGGCAGTATTACCCGCGTTAATGTGAACTTTGGAGATGAGGTCAAAAAAGGGCAATTATTGGCCAGTGTGGAGTCCAATAACAGTTTGCAAAGTTACAATTTGCTTGCCCCAATCTCTGGCACCATTACAGCAAAAGAGGCCAGCACAGGCGAAGTCGCAGCTGAACAAGTTCTGTTCACCATCACCAATACGAGTTCACTCTGGGCTGAGCTTAAAGTTTTCCCTGAACAGGCCTCTGCAGTGAAAGCTGGCCAGAAAGTTTACATGATGAACGGTGAACGAGAGTTTGTGTCCACCATCAAGCAGTTGCTGCCAAGTGATCAGGCTAAACCCTACCGAATCGCCCGTGTCCCCATTGAAAACACAGAAGCTGCACTGTTTCCGGGTTTATTGGTTGAGGCTCAGGTCATTATCCAGCAAGAAACTGTTGACATCAGAATTCCCAACAGTGCCATACAACGTTATGAAGGCTCACAAGTTGCCTTTCACAAAATAGATGGAAAGTATCAGGTCAAACCCCTGAAGTTGGGTATTTCGGATGGCAGATTCAGTGAAGTTATTTCCGGACTCCGGCAAGGCGACGAAATCGTCGTAGAAAACAGCTATCTCATCAAAGCTGATCTGGAAAAAGAAGGCGCGGCACACGCCCATTAATACGGAGTCCAACATGATAAATAACATTCTATCGCTCTCAATAGAGAGACGGGGCCTGATGTTGTCCCTGATATTACTCATCATCGGTCTGGGGTTATGGAGTTATCAGAAACTACCGATTGATGCGGTACCTGACATCACCAATGTACAAGTACAAATCAATACCAATGCACCCGGTTATTCGCCACTGGAGGCAGAACAGCGCATCACTTACCCGGTCGAAAGAGCAATTGCGGGCCTGCCAAATCTTGATTACACCCGCTCAATATCGCGCTACGGTCTATCACAAGTCACCGTGATATTCGAGGAAGGAACGGATCTCTATTTCGCTCGTAATCTTATCAATAATCGTCTCGCGGTCATCAAAGGCTCACTACCAGAAGGGTTAGAACCTGAAATGGGTCCTATTGCGACGGGGCTGGGCGAGATTCTGATGTACACGGTAACAGCCGAGCCAGGTGCCAAGCAGGATGATGGTTCACCTTATAATGCCACCGAGTTGCGGGTCATACAGGACTGGGTAATTAAGCCGCGATTAGAACGTGTTAAAGGTATCACTGAGGTGAATACCAGTGGTGGCTATGACAAGCAATATCATGTTCAGCCAGATCCCACCAAGTTATTAAACTTTGGTGTCAGCCTAAGTGAATTGAAACAGGCATTGATGCAAAACAATGATAACCGGGGGGCCGGTTATATTGAGCGGTTCGGCGAACAAATTCTGGTTCGATCACCTGGACAACTCAAGACCATCGACGATATTCGCCATGTGGTGTTGAAAAATATCAATGATCGCCCGGTATTAGTCAAAGATGTCGCCGAGGTCGTCATCGGCAAACCGCTTCGTAGCGGCGCGGGTACGCGTGATGGTAAAGAAACCGTTGTAGGCACGGTGATGATGCTGGCCGGGGAAAACTCACGCGAGGTTTCTGAAAGGGTCGCAAAGGAACTTGAGTCGATACAGACTACATTACCCGAAGGCGTCGTAGCTGAGGTGGTCTATAACCGCACAACACTGGTCGACAAGGCAATAAAGACCGTGCAGAAAAACCTGCTGGAAGGTGCTTTGCTAGTCATTGTTGTGTTGTTTTTATTCTTGGGTAATATTCGCGCCGCATTAATTACTGCGGCCGTCATACCGCTGACCATGATGGCAACATTTACCGGTATGGAGCAAGCGGGCATTTCTGCTAACTTGATGAGCCTGGGGGCGCTCGACTTTGGTTTGATTGTCGATGGCGCTGTGATTATTGTCGAAAATGCGATTCGAAGGCTTTCTATTGCACAAAAAGAGACTGGGGGAATATTACCCTTAAAAGAACGATTACAGGTTGTTTTTGAAGCCACTAACGAAGTAATACGGCCCAGTCTGTTCGGTGTGACGATCATTACTGTCGTGTACATCCCCCTGTTTGCCCTCACCGGTGTTGAGGGCAAAATGTTTGAACCGATGGCTGCAACCGTTATTATTGCCCTGGTTTCTGCCATGATTTTTACACTCACCATCGTACCGGCCGCACTAGCAACGTTCATGGGAGGCAGAATTAGGGAAAAGGAAAGCCTCATTATCAGTGGGGCAAAATGGCTTTACCGTCCTGTCTTGTTGCTCAGCCTGAAATTGCGCTGGGTGGTTCTCCTCGTTGCGGCTATTTTTGTTGCGGTATCGATCAATATGGCCAGCAAAATGGGCTCTGAGTTTATCCCGCAACTTAACGAGGGGGATATAGCACTGCAGGCACTGCGCAGTATCGGTACCAGTCTTGAGCAATCCATCAAAATGCAGGAACTGCTCGAACAACGGTTAAAGGAATTTCCGCAGGTCGATAAAGTCTTTGCTAAATTAGGCACGCCAGAAGTCGCCACGGATCCAATGCCGCCTAATGTGGCCGATACTTTCCTAATCCTTAAACCAAGAAGTGAATGGCCTGAACCGGAATTACCTAAAAGCGAACTCTTAGCTCAAATTGAAGCTGCGGTTAAACAATTGCCAGGCAATAATTATGAGTTTACCCAACCCATTGAAATGCGCTTTAACGAGCTGATTTCAGGGGTTCGTGCTGATTTGGGCATTAAGGTATACGGTGACGATTTAGACTTGCTTAAGCAAAATGCAGAGGCAGTTCTCGCCGTCGTGCAGCAGATCCCGGGTAACGCGGATGCACGTCTTGAGCAGGTTGATGATATGCCCATGCTGACCGTCGAGCCTAAGCGCATGGCAATGTCACGTTATGGTCTCAATGTTGATGATCTGCAGGATATGGTTTCCACAGCGGTGGGCGGCGGTATGGCTGGTCTCATTTATGATGGCGATCGGCGTTTCAAGCTTATGGTACGTCTACCGGAAAAAATCAGAGAAGATATTGAAGCGCTGTCAGTGCTTCCAGTCAGCCTGCCGGATGGCGATTATGTCCCTCTCTCTGAAGTAGCTAAAGTCGAATTGACCCAGGCTCCCAGTCAGATTTCTAGGGAAAACGCCAAACGACGGGTCGTTGTGACCAGTAATGTCAGAGGACGTGACCTTGGGTCATTCGTTGAGGATGCACAGCAACAGATTGCAGAGCAAGTTGAGCTTCCAGCTGGTTACTGGGTTGAATATGGCGGCACCTATGAACAGCTGCAGTCAGCCAGTCAAAGACTGTCCATCGTCGTTCCTGTAACGCTACTGATTATCATGGGCTTACTGGTGACCGTGTTGGGATCGTTCCGCGATGCAGCCATTATTTTTACCGGTGTGCCACTGGCGCTAACCGGGGGCGTAATGGCACTTCTAATCAGAGATATGCCGCTGTCTATTTCAGCCGGTGTCGGATTTATCGCCTTGTCAGGGATTGCAGTGCTCAATGGCTTGGTGATGCTGGCATTTATCCGCGACTATTGGCATAGCCACGGAGACTTGCATAAAGCGATTGTCGAGGGCGCGATGACGCGGTTGCGCCCCGTATTGATGACCGCTTTAGTGGCAAGTCTGGGGTTTGTTCCTATGGCGCTCAATACCGGTACCGGCGCTGAAGTACAAAGACCGCTGGCGACAGTCGTGATTGGGGGCATTATTTCCTCAACGTTATTGACGCTGGTTGTGTTACCGGCACTTTATAAGTTGATTCATAGTAGAGATAAAAAAAGCTAGCCGGCGATGCTGAGTCCGTTGCTGGTCATGATATGACCAGCAACGGCGTATCTCATCTCAAGAAATCGCTGTGTTGTTGAGTACATTGGAGTGTTTTATGCATAATCACAACAGTCAGGACGAGACGAGTTCACGACGTATTGGCCTGGTGTTTTTGCTGAATTTGGGTTTCACGGTCATTGAGTTTATTGGTGGGCTGCTGACCAACAGTACCGCGATTATGGCCGATGCGGTACATGATCTGGGCGATAGTCTCTCTCTTGGCAGTGCCTGGTTGTTATCACGCTGGGGGCAGAAAACGGCTACTAATGAGTTCACCTACGGTTACCGCCGCTTAACCTTATTTGGTGCCTTTTTAAACAGTATTGTGCTTATTGCCGGTTCCATTTGGGTGCTCACTCAGGCCATACCCCGTCTTTCTGATCCAGTGATGCCAGTCACTGAAGGTATGCTCGCATTAGCCATATTGGGTGTGACCATTAATGGGTTTGCGGCTTATCGTATTAGCAAAGGCAGCACGATGAACGAAAAAGTGCTGAACTGGCATTTACTGGAAGACGTGTTGGGATGGGTTGCTGTGCTGGTTGTGTCGGTGATCTTGCAATTCGTGGACTGGCCAATACTTGATCCATTGCTATCAGTCGGATTTACCTTGTTTATCTTAGTCAATGTGATTCGCAACCTCTGGGAGACCGGCAAGATTTTTCTGCAGGCAGTGCCCGATAAGACCCTGCATAATGAGATCCGACACAAACTCTTAAACACCAATGGTATCAGTGACATTCATCATCAACACCTTTGGTCACTCGATGGTGAACAGCATGTCCTGACGGCTCATCTCGTGATTGAGGGCAGCCTTGAAAACGGGCGATACAACAGCATCAAAGATTCCGTAGCCGAGACTTTAAAACCATTCAGTCTGGCTCATACCACCATCGAGATCGAGTTGAAACAAGAATACTGCCGTGATGAATCCGCTCACTAATTAACGTTGAGGGACTAGTCACGCAGTTGTAATATGCGTCGGGCCCCATTCATCACAATAAGTCCTATCACCAAACCGATGATTAAGTCGGGGTAGTGTGAACCTGTCCATGAAACCAACAAACCTGCCAGGATAACGCCAGAATTGGCTATGACGTCATTGGCGGAGAAAATCCAACTGGCTTTCATATGAGCGCCAGCATGGCGTTTTTTTGCAATAAGAAGTAAGCAGGTCACATTAGCAGCGAGAGCGATTAGTCCCATCATGATCATAATGCTGGATAATGGTTCACTGCCATAGATGAATCGCCGCAGGACTTCAGCCAGGACACCAACGGCAAGTATCAACTGCAACCAACCGGAAAAGTGCGCAGCACGTAGTTTCTTATTAGCGCTATACCCAACGGCATAGAGGGAGACGCCATAAACTGCGGCGTCTGCAAACATATCAAGAGAATCGGCAATCAACCCGGTCGATTCTGCCCACCAACCTACAAATAATTCAGTCACAAATAAGGTGGCATTGATCGCCAGTAACCATTTCAGAATTCCAGCTTCTTGCAGTGATGCTTTAGCGTCTGCATCCAATGCACTAGCAAGAGCCTTATCTGCCACGGGCACAGTTTTTTCAAGTGTGGCGCCCAACCTCAATGATTGCATCTGCGACTCAATCGTTGTTGCATTGTCTCCGTGGAAGATGCGGACTTTGCGATTAGGCGTGTCAAATTGAAGTACAACGCTGGGTTCAATCCCGTCTAATGCCATGCGGATCATCCCCTCTTCAGAAGGGCAGTCCATTTTCGGAACTCTGTATTCACTGACAAAACTATATTCAGTCATATGGCGCATTATTTACCGATGTATAGATAATAGTTTTAAACTCTTGGGATTACTTTTGCTCATTTACACTTCTTTGATTACGATTTTAAATGGCTTTAGAGGCTATACCCAATGAGTAGCAATTCAGTATGAATCGTAGGATGAACTCTGAAGGCCTTATTTCACACTCAGCAGAATAGCAATATTGCTCACGAAAATACCGGCCCTCATCTAACGTTTATTCAAATCTTCGAGCATGCGTAAGTATTCCTTGCGGTCGATTTCTCCTCGTGCATAACGATCCTGAAGAATTTCGATAGCTGATTTTCCTGGGACAAGGGGCTCTTGTGGTCCTTGCGTATTTGCATTCGATGGCTGTGCAGCATGCTTTTGCAGGTAGGCTGTGATTGTGCGCAGCTCGTTTTCTGTAGGCGCCTTGATATTCATTGCTTTATTATTGCTGCTCATCCATTGCATACGCGTATTCATGCGAGCCACGATGTTTGGCCAAGCGGAAGCAGTATGCTGTTTAGGGGTTGGTGATGCATGGCACTGCATGCAGTACTGCTTAATCAGCCTCGCCCCGGTAGAGTTCAGTTCAGGTAATTCCACCGTATCGGAGGCATTAGGCATCATGCCGCCCCTCATGCCTCCGTAGCGTCCTTCCCAATTTCCACCACAGTTACCACACATAGCTTGGGCGATTTTTTGACCATTATCGGCAGGGCGTTGAATCTCACGTGCTTCAAAGGGGGTCTTATCAGCTGACATGACAGGTAATGCAGTTAGTGAAGTAACCATTACGGTTACCGTACCGCCAAGTAACATACGATTGCGCTTATTCATGAGTGTTTACCCCAGTAATGTTGGACTCTGTAGCACATGAAATCTATTTTGGCCTTCGTTCCAATATGACTTCAGTAAATGAAGCTTGATGAAAAATATTAAAAACCATATAGTCGCTATAAGGTCAATAGAGCAAAATAAATGTTGGGGGCGGGAGGATGCGTATTGGACAATTGGCTCAGTTGGCAGGGGTCGAAACACAGACAATCCGCTTCTATGAACAGCAGGGATTGTTGTCACCGCCTGATCGACAAGAGAACGGTTACCGCAGCTATACGAAGATGCATGGAGAGCAGCTCACCTTTATACGGCGCTGCCGAAAACTGGATCTGTCACTGGTAGAAATTCACAAACTTCTGAGCTACCAGCAACATCCGCATCAACCTTGTGCCGCGATTAATAGCTTGCTCGATGATCACATATCTCATGTGCGGTCTCAGATAACCGCTATGCAAGCGCTTGAGAAACAACTTGTTTCACTAAGAGCGAGTTGCAGCAATGAGCGGGAAATTGAGACGTGTGGGGTACTTGCTGAAATTAGCGATCCAAAGATACATTCCTACTAGTTATCGTAATTCAGTGCCCAGCTGACAGACAGAGATTTGTCAGATCAGGCTCGATTCACGATTTTTTCGTAATAGAGCGGCTTTTTATCACTGAGCGTTAACTATAGTGGTGTATTTTTAGCATACTGCTGTACTTCCTACTAAAAGTAAGCCTTTCTATCATTCTTAACTTTTTGATTTTACGATGTTGATAACTCAATAGGAACTAAAAGTACGACTATTTCTTCAAAGTAAAAATCAGGTCTTACCATTATCCCTAAGAACCTGCTTCTCGGCGTTCCCTTACGACAGAGTCCAAATAATGAACGTGAGTTTTCTCTGGTAGCAGGAGAGTCCACCCGGGATCTGCTCGAACTGACGAATAAGAGGTAATGTTGTCAGCTTTACTAGAGAGCTACCTTGTACATAAATCTAACCCTTATCTCTTTTGGGCCTTCTGTTTTATTTTTTCTCGCACATCTGCTGGTGTAACCCAAGTAGCGTAACTTGAATTGGCCTCACTCAAGGCGTTAACGACCCGTGCACGAAACCGTTGAACATATCTAGTTGTATCTTGAGGTGAACGTCTAGAGGTCTGTCTGACATTGTTTCTATTCATTTTTCATTTACTCATCAATATCTAGTAAGCTTCCTTAACTGAGGTTTGATGTTAAATTTGGGGGTATAGTTTGTTGTTCATTTACACCTCTACCGATCGTCATTTTTAATAATTAAGTGGAGTTAGGAAAACACACCATATTCAACTCTTCCCAGTAAATTTATTACTTCCTGATAACCTGGTGATGTGTCACAAAACTGATATGGCGTTTCTCCATTTAATGCTTTTTTAAGTGTTCGCAGCCAAATCTGAGCATGCTCTTTGCTTTCAAGAGCGTGTTTTGCCAAGTTAAGCAAGTAACAAAAGCGGTAAAGTCGTTCTGATTCTCTTTTACTCATATGGCCTGTAGATTTTCTTAAGTGATATGTCCGAATTGAAATTCCAAGCAAGTTAGCCAGCTCACTTTCAGTTAGCCCGAGTCGGGCTCTTATTTCTGCAACGAGAGTAATTGGATAACCGCGCTTGATCTCACGCACATGATCCAATGACGAAAGATTACTATTGTAATCGTCAAAAATTACCACTGGTTATCGTTTTCGTGGGGGAGGAGGTCACTATGATTTAAGACCAGAGGAAGATATGAGGGAAGCTGCAACGATGCTGCACTTACCATATCAAAGTAAATTCCCAAGTTAACGAATTCACGCGAGCATAAGACATACTTTTAGTCACGCGTCTGAGCATTGGACATACTTTTAGTGCTAAGTCCGCAGCATTGGACACACATTTAGTGCCAGGAGACATACTTTTAGTCCTGAAAAGGACATGCTTTTAGTAAGAATCACAATAATAATCAGGCAAGTGATGACAAGGCTGATACTTAATTCACATATTTTTGCCTGATACTCCAAATCCGTCAGTTTCTTATAAAACTGCAATTTTTGACAGATAGTCTGATAACTGACATTATCAGACCATTAATTTCTGCAGCCGGTTTTTTTGGCTTAACTCTGTCAAAGAAGGATTTTAGAAGATGGGATCGGTTGTGATTCTTAGTAAAAGCATGTCCTTTTCAGGACTAAAAGTCTGTCTCTTTGTAGTAAAACTATGTCCTAAGCTCTGACCTTTGTACTAAAAGTATGTCCAAAGCTCCGACACGTTACTAAAAGTGTGTCTTATGCTCGCGTTAGTTTTTTGAATTCATGATGCTTTGATAAGGTAAATGCAACATTGTTGCAGCAGTTCTCATATCTTCTTCAGGTCTCAGATCATAACCACTGGTTGTTCGTGGATCACTGTGCCCAGCCATTCTTTGCACAGTTAATAGATCAACACCTTTAGCTAATAAACTTGATATAAACGTTCTCCTGAAATCATGGGGTGTTAATGCCGGTGTCCCGGCCTGTTTCCATCGTTTCGTTAAGACTCCGTATATCGCTTGGTCAGTCATACTCGTATTTTGAATCACTTTGCCACTTTTAAGAATTCGGCAAAATAATGTGCCTGGCCAGTCACCGCGAAGTGTTATCCAATCACCTAATGCAGCTTGTGTTCCAGAATCCATGAAGACTTTACGTTCTTTATTACCTTTCCCAATCAAACGTATTTCTCTGTTTTCGACATTTACATCCTTAAAAGATAAGGCTGCAGCCTCACTTCTTCTCAGGCCACATATATAAAGAATGCCAATTATTGCTATATCTCGTATTCCGGCAGGACCTACATCACTAATACAGGTGTATATCAACGAACTTAGTTCTCCAGCTGGGACAACTCTTCCAGATTTCAATCGTGATCCACGCACCATTTTCACACCACGAATACGTTCAAGATCGTCACCATCAAGTTGATACATATTAAATGCTGCTGTAGCCACACCTCTAACTGCAGCTAAGATGGCGTTGATGGTTTTGGGTGCGTAACCGTCATTTTTCAATTGCCCTAGTAATTCTTGCACATGGTGATATCTCAGACTTCCCCAAGGAGCTGAAAGATAACTGTCATATCCGAATAAAACAGCAATCTTATTCATATGACTTTTGACCATTCGCTTAGTGTGATCGGCTTTACCAGATAGATAGGTATCTACCGGATTTGAACCGGCAGGTAATTTTCCAATTAGAACTGGTAAATCTTGTTTAATGACATCTGGAAAGTCGTCGTGATCTTCACTCAAGTTTGATGCCCTTTTTAACTGCTTATTACTTTTGATAAGAGATATTATCATAAGCTATTTCAACTTGTTTTTACTATTGGTTTTTTTGATAGCATCTCTAAATAATAATGCTTATTAAGTGGTTTATCATTGATTTTGAAAACAGAATGTAATTTTCTGTAATTTGAAAAGCATTGCTGCTTAATTGGGGTAAATCCGTTGAAGCCGGATTTTTGCAAAATAATTAAATCTTTTATCGCCGGGCCCTCCCTCCAGAACCAAATTTTTTTTGTTCCTGGCTCCATTTTGTAAGCCACAACTAATGAAAATAATGGATGGTCTTCCCCCACTCTGTCTATCAATCTTCCCCATATATCTTGTTCAATCCCGATCAGCCCTTTACATAATCGATAGACTTCGTGGCTAAAGAGCTGAACTATAAACCTACGGATCCAGATTTTGCTTAATTGGACAAGCGTCCGCACGTGATTTGCATCATGAATTTCGAAGTACTTGAGTAAAGGGGCAGCAAAATGTGCATACCACATCCCTATTAGCCAATGATGTGAACTGAATACATCACTTAACTCATGAGCTCTTTGATATCTATAATTCATTGCATGACAAAGCTCAACGTAAGCATGTGCCCAGATCGTATAGTTTTCCCCAAAAAATATATTGATGTACGGAGTTAGAAAATATGCTGTCCTGCATTGATTTCTGCTTATATTGAACCTTCTTTCAATTTTTGTGAGCTGATCGTGACTAAACAGCAATAGTTCTTGGCATAAATTATTAAAACTGAGTTGTTTTTGTAAAATCGAATCACTATCAGGTAGTTTTGGTGCTCCTGAGCACAGTTCATATTCAACTTCACCCTTTATAAAAAACACAGTGTCTTGTAGTGATTTCCATACTTGTTCAGGAGGCTTTGAGAGTGTCAAAGCTATGTTCAAATTGCCATAAATATTCATCCAAGCATATTGCGAATATATTTTGTTAAGATCGGTTAACCAAACCTCATAATCTTTTAAAAAGCTCTTTAAATTGTTCTGAAATAATTTTAAATTTTTGGATGAGATATTATTAAAGGTAAGATTTTCATGACCACAAAACTTGCATTTAAAAGCATTGTAAATTTCATTTTTTCTATTGCCCGAATCAATTTCGAAGTATCCAATCTGTTTTGAACAACTTGAACAGGTATCGTGTAATTTGATTTTATGTATAGGGCAGAAACCGAATAATTTGATTTGGTGAAGAAATAGATGTTTACCCAGCTTTGCGCATTCTGGGCATATAGTTATATTTTGTTGGCACAATTGTGATTTTTCGAGGCGATCACAGGGAACCCAACTTGGAAAATAAAAACTACAAAAACTTTTTTCATAGTCTCCTTCCGATGAATAGAAGCTGTTTAAAGCAGAAAAATCTATACCGACACATTGAGAAGCATCAAGGGTACTATTTAAAGGAGGGCATGTACCCGGTTTACTTAAAAAAATCAGCTTTATTTCACGCCAGCATAAATAATTATCTACGGCTGTTTTACTCATAATTCCGAGTATCGATTCACCAAGAACTTCCCTTTTAGATAATCCAATTAAGTTATTGGCTTGTAAAAGCATTTATTGAGCCTAGCCCAGGTCTTGAAACTGAATTGCTACTTGAAGCAGTCCTCTTTCAATTAGCCCTTCGGTGAGAGTAAACTCTGGTGAGTCCATTTGTTGAATAGTACGAAATAACCATATGAAATATGCAGTGAAAGGTTGCATTGGAAAGCCGGGCCCAGCTGTAGTAATACCCTGGCTAGCCAGCATCTCATTCAACACTCGCCAAGTTAAGTCAGCATCTTGCTCTACCCTCCATCCTCGCTGATATGCAAGAGGTGCAAAAAACTGTGTGTATGAACAACCGGAACCAATTGGGAATTCAGAGTCATTATCTAAAGAATGCATGATTCTTTTTAAATCATTTAAATTTTGTAATCCATGAAATTCATGACTGTCGGTCATAAATCTCCCCAACAAATGTCGTTCCTTACGGGTGCGAAGATCATTCTTCATCATAAGTAGTTCTGGCTGTCCAACCAGAATTGTAATTAGTCTTATATTGGCAAATTTGAGTTGATTATGGATATCCATTAGATATCGAAGCTGGCTACTGGACAACCATTGAGCTTCATCAATAATTAACAAATACCTATGTTCTTTTTTATCTCGGGTTTTACCAATAATAAAGTCAATAGCCCTCCTCCGTTTAATGGCAGCGGTACCCGAATTAGGAATTGCATACCCTAATGCATAAAGTAACTCGCCAAAGAAACGATTTTCGGTAGTGCTAGTTGCGGTTGGTTCCCATGCACTTAGAATGATAGCTGGGATATCTTCTCCAAGTGATGTTTGTATATTGTTAATGAGATATCTTAATGCTTGAGTTTTTCCTGTTCGTTGATTGCCGTAAACAATACCCCCAGGAAGAAGATTCATTAGCCAATATCGAAGAGTATTGATAAATTCTTCGAGCGCTCTTGTAGGAAAAATAGCATTATCTTGTAACAACGGATGAATTTGATCTTTGTCCTCGAAAGTTGTCATGAGATTGACTACCTTAAGTTAGAAATTTTAGACAAAAATATGGTTTTTTCTGGAATAAAAGCTTTAGTTTTTATCTCTTTTTTCTTCTCTTGAACATCCTTTTTAAGGATACGGCTCACTCTTATATATTCATTACGCTCTTTTCTGCTGATTAAAGAGCGCTCTGCTAGGAAATCTATGTATTTAGTAATAGGTGAATTACCTTCAAATTGGATTTTCTTATCCTTTGCAAGTTTTAGGATAGCTATCCGATCTCTTAATGAATGCTGGTGTTCTGCCCATTGTCGATTTACTGAAACTTCAGCAAGATATTTTCCATTACTTTTAAATAATCTTCCTTTACGTATATCTCTGATATCTGTTTCGAAAATGGCTGATTCACCGATCAACTCTGGACTGGAAGTTAAAGTAGGACTGCTATAACGGGCATTTTTGAATTGAACATATGGAGGATGGCCCTGAGCCTTATTCCCTCTAATTTTCAGTGGAAACTGTCGTTTAAAGAGTTTTTCCAAAGATAAATCGTCTTCACTTAAAGAACGAACTAAATCAGACTTATGCAATAAGGAATTGTTTAAAAATTCTAGTGGACTACTGCCGTTGAGGGACGAATGTGGGCAGTTGTTATACCACTGAATTGTCAGCTTAGCTGCATGTTCGATATCTTCTACATGAATAGCTAAATCATTAGCTGCTTTGAGTGGATTTCTTGTTCTTGGATCTTTTGGAGAACTACCAGTGGTAGTTGGAAATTGATGGAAGGATTCTTCTTCAAGAGTTTGAAAAAATCTCTCTACAATCGCATTTGAACGAGGCCTTGCAGGCCTATTTGTAATAACTTCCTGAACCCCTATTTCTATTAACTTTTCTTGTAACCAAGAAGACGTTTGGGAGAATGCATTATCAAATTTTATGCAATTAAAAAGTCTACCTTTACATTCTTCAATCTCATAATAAGGTAGCCCAGGCAACATTGCTTCGGATGACTGCAAAGAACCAGCGATACAAGTTAAAACATCCTCAGAAGAATAGTTTTGCTTCAGACTTATTGAATATCCCAATACTGCTCGGCTCGCTGTATCGATGAGCGTTAACAGCCAGATCCGAGATAAATTAACCCTCTGAATATCCCCGTATTCATCCATTAGCTTTATGGAAATTTCAGTGTCAACTTTGTGACCATCAAGTTGCACCACATCATATGGTTGTAAAGATGCTGTTGGCGAAATGGAATGAACACTATTGACACACAACCTACCTGACGAGTCACCATAATCAACTTTAGCGGCTTGTGCAAAATGTGAATTCTTCAACCTTACACAATAATTTCTTACAGCTCCCATTCCCATATCATTATTAGTAAATGGGTAATCGAAATTAATATCTACCCCCTCATCCTGACAACATTGTCTGAAAGCTTTATAGATTCTCTTATAAAATCTTCCCCTCACTGCCACGTGACTGGGGCTTGAGCGACCGAGTGCCCAGGCGTCGAGTTTTTGTTTAACATTTGGGAATTTCTCAAGAAAATAATTAAATCTACCAGCCCCAGCCAGCATTAGAGGATTCGAACGTTTATAACCCTTGAGATTCAGATTAGGTATGCAAGCTAAATATCCGAAATATATGCCATTTTCAGAGAGTGTTAGGGCTCGTTTGCGTATACGTTTTATTTCGCTTTGAGATAGCTTTGTTATCACAGCTACTTGTTCTAACGAGTATTGTGTGGAAAGATAAAGATCAAGCGCTTTTTTTCTTTGTTTATACTTCCTTAGCTTACTTGTGCTGAAATTACTTGTATCCACTGGAAACCAGTTTTCCATGTTTACTTGAATATTCTCATTTATTGAAGATTTCATGATAGCTGTTCTCCTGAATTTTCAGATCACAAAAATCCGTTAATCATCATGATTGATCAAGCTGAGTGGGTTTCCCACAAATTCACGGACACATAGTTAAGCCCGTATAGCCTTTTTCAAATTCTACTGGACTAATTCCGCCTAATGTCGAATGACGACGTTTCGGGTTATAAAAACGTTCAATGTAATCGAATACATCCGCCCGAACTTCATTACGGGTTTTATACCGCCTTCTGTTGACTCGCTCTATTTTCAGCGTTGAGAAAAAG
>NZ_JAUSCC010000041.1 GCF_030651745.1 Methylophaga sp. | reverse complement strand
TCTCGTACAATTAAGGGCTTTTCCGTCATTGTCTGTTTAGGAATGTATTGAATGCCATCTGTTAAGGTTAAAGAAAACGAACCATTTGACGTAGCTTTACGTCGTTTCAAACGTGCTTGTGAAAAAGCCGGTACGGTTGCTGAAGCTCGTGCTCGCGAAGCTTACGAAAAACCAACTACGGTTCGTAAACGTGCTGCAGCTGCCGCTGTTAAACGTCACCAAAAGAAACTGTCTCGTGAAAACGCTAGCCGCGTTCGCATGTACTAATTGCTGATTAGAATCTCATTCTAATGCCTCAAGAAGCCAGTCCGCTTAAAACTCGAATTCAAGATAGCGTAAAAGACGCAATGCGCGCCAAAGACAGAGATCGTCTCGGTACATTGCGCCAAATCACCGCTGCCATCAAGCAAGTTGAAGTCGATAATCGCCAGGATATGTCAGACGATGACATTATCGTTGTGCTGACCAAAATGACTAAGCAGCGTAAAGATGCCTTGTCGCAATTTGAGCAGGCTGGCCGTGATGACTTGGCGGTCATCGAAAAAGCTGAGTTGGCCATTATCGAAGAGTTTTTGCCAACAGCTTTGAGTGAAGCAGAATTGCAGGCAGCGATTGCTGATGCAATTAAAGAGACAGGCGCTAGCAGCCAGAAAGACATGGGTGCGGTGATGAATGTGTTGCGTCCAAAAGTTCAGGGACGCGCTGATATGGGCGCAGTAAGCAGCCAAGTTAAGGCCGCGCTCAGTTCCTAAGCCAGCATGCCAGGTCTTTTTTCAGACGTGGTTAACATTCATGACAGACTTCGGCCATAATTGATTTATGGCCGGACAAATCCCTCCACAATTTATTGACGAATTGCTCTCACGAGTCGATATCGTTGATATTATCGATGCGCGTGTACCGCTGAAAAAAGCAGGTAAAAATCTTCACGCCTGTTGTCCTTTTCACAACGAGAAAACCCCGTCATTTACCGTCAGCCCTGATAAACAGTTTTATCATTGTTTTGGCTGTGGTGCGCATGGAACGGCGATCGGCTTCTTGATGGAATACGATCAGCTCAGCTTTCCTGAAGCTATCCAGGAATTGGCTGATAACGTTGGTATGCAGGTACCGGTAACACAACAAGCTTCCCTGACTCCTGCCAGACAAAATCTTTACGACCTGATGGATAAGGTCAGTCGTTATTACGTACATCAGCTGCAAAACCATCCACAGCGCCAACCCTTTCAGGACTATATTCAACAACGTGGTCTCAGTCCCGAAACCGTAGCCGCTTTTGATATTGGAATGGCACCGGACGGTTGGGACAACGTTTTACGCACTTTTGGCAATAATCAGCAAAACCAGGATCAACTGTTCGAAGCCGGAATGCTGATCAAAAATGACAAGGGTCGCACCTACGATCGTTTTCGTGATCGTTTGATGTTTCCTATCCGTGACCGTCGTGGCCGTGTTATCGCCTTTGGTGGACGCGTTATAGATGCTGATGGCACGCCAAAATATCTGAACTCACCCGAAACCCCCATTTTTCATAAAGGCCAGGAGCTTTATGGCCTGTATCAGGCCCGTAAAGCCAATCGTCGATTGGAAAAGATCCTGATAGTTGAAGGGTATATGGATGTCATCGCCCTGGCGCAGTTTGGAATTAACAATGCCGTGGCAACATTGGGAACGGCGACAACATCCGAACATTTGCGGCTATTGACGCGTAGCGCGCCGGAAATTGTTTTTTGTTTTGATGGCGATCGTGCAGGTAAAGAGGCGGCTTGGCGAGCAGCAGAAAACGCTTTACCGATCCTTGGCGGCAACTTTGAATTGAAATTTATGTTTCTGCCGGAAGGTCAGGATCCTGACACCATGGTAAGAGAGCAGGGGGCTGAGGCATTTCAGCAGTTAGTGAATCAGGCACAAAGTTATTCCGAATTTTTCTTTGCTACATTGCTTTCGCGAGTGGATAGTCAATCAATGGATGGCCGTGCCAGGCTGGTTGAAATTGCCAAACCCTATCTACGGCATATTCCAGCTGGTTTATACCGGGATATGCTGGAGCAGCAGCTGGCAGACCATGCCAAGACCAATATTGCCACGTTAAATAAACATCTGGAAAAGCCAGCAGCGCCACCACGAGCTAAAAGCGTTAAACAAAATGCCATGGCCAATATGACCCCGGTGCGCATGGCCGTGATGATTCTGTTGCAACATCCGCAACTGCATGAAGCCGTTCCGGATACAGATAAATTAAGTCTGCTGGATATGCCGGGCTTAGCGATTTTAATTCAGCTACTTGAAACCATGCGTGAGCATCCCCATCTTAAAACCGCACAGCTGTTGGAGCGTTGGCGAGACACCCAACAAGCTCCTTATATGGAAAAGCTCGCGATGCAACCATTGAATTTGTCGCCAGAACAACTGGAGCATGAACTCATTGGGATTGTGACCCGTCTAAACAAGCAAGCAAGAGATGAACGCTATACTTATTTGATAAATAAAGGACTCAGTGAATTAACAGAGTCTGAAAGAATTGAAATTAACTCCTATAAGTAGGTGTTTTGTAATCAAAAATGATGCAATAACGAAGTGCTTTCACTATAATATAGTGTTACCGCCAAAAACAGCGTCACCATGCATAAAGAGGCCGAATGAAAGATCAGCAATCACGCGTTAAAGAACTTATCGCTCTGGGCAAGGAGCGCGGTTATCTTACTTACGGTGAGATCAATGACCACCTTCCAGAAGATTTGGTCGATGCGGATCAGGTCGAAGACATTGTCAGTATGTTCAGTGACTTGGGTATCATGGTCCATGAAGATGGCATGGATACCGATGAGATGGAACGCCTTGCCGAGGCTGTTTCATCTAATGACGAAGTCTCTGATGAAGAAGCCGCAGCCGTTCTGGCGAGCTCTGATGGTGAGTTCGGACGTACTACAGACCCTGTGCGCATGTACATGCGTGAAATGGGCTCAGTTGAATTATTGACTCGCGAAGGCGAGATCGTCATTGCTAAACGCATTGAAGCTGGCCTGCGCGAAAGCCTGTTGATGCTGTCTACTTATCCGCCGGTTATTTCATCTTTCCTCGAATTCTATGATGCTGTGGAAGCAGGCGAAATGCGCCTTAATGAGCTGATCCGTGGTTTTATCGCGCCAGAAGAACTGATTGCCAGCGAAGAAGACGATGATGATCTGACCAGTAGCGCCGACACTGACGATAGCGACAGTGACGATGATGATGACGATGTTGTAAGTGTAAGTGATGACGAAGACGATTCCGGTGAAATTGATCCGGAAGAAGCTCGCACTCGTTTCACCGCATTACGTGAAGCATATAAAAATGTCCTGGCAACACAAGGTGATGCCATGGTTGAAGCCCGTGAACAGGCCAGTAACCTGTTTATGGAATTCAAACTCACACCAAAAACACTGACGTTTTTAAACGAACTGATGGCAGAAACCATTGCAGAAGTTCGTAAACAAGAAAAAATTATTATGGATATCGTCGTCGAGCAGGCAGGCATGAATCGCCGCGACTTCATTGATGCATTCCAGGGTAATGAAAGCAATCTTGAATGGTCAGATAAATTTATTCGTGCCAAAAAACACTATTCATCTACCATCAAGAAAAACCTGGATGATATTCTGGCCGCGCAAAGCAAATTGGCAGAAATTGCCAATGATCGTGGTCTAGAAATTTCTGATATCAAAGAAATCAGCCGTCAAATGTCGATTGCTGAAGCCAAAGCACGCCGTGCCAAAAAAGAAATGGTGGAAGCCAACCTGCGTCTGGTTATCTCGATTGCCAAAAAATACACCAACCGTGGCCTGCAATTCCTGGATCTAATCCAAGAAGGCAACATTGGTTTGATGAAAGCCGTTGATAAATTCGAATATCAGCGCGGTTACAAATTCTCGACTTATGCAACATGGTGGATTCGTCAGGCCATTACCCGTTCAATTGCTGATCAGGCACGTACCATTCGTATACCGGTACATATGATTGAAACCATCAACAAACTCAATCGTGTTGCCCGTCAAATGCTTCAGGAGATGGGCCGTGAACCCACTCCGGACGAATTGGCAGAACGCGTGGAAATGCCGGAAGACAAAGTACGTAAAGTGCTGAAGATCTCTAAAGAACCGATTTCCATGGAAACACCAATCGGTGATGATGAAGATTCACATCTGGGCGATTTCGTTGAAGATATCAACGTTATGTCACCAGCAGACTCGGCAATTATCGAAGGCCTAAGAGAAGCCACTCAGGGCGTTCTGAATGGCCTGACTGAGCGGGAAGCCAAAGTACTTCGTATGCGTTTTGGTATCGATATGAATACCGACCACACGCTGGAAGAAGTCGGTAAACAATTCGATGTTACCCGTGAGCGTATTCGTCAGATCGAAGCAAAAGCCTTACGTAAACTGCGTCACCCATCACGTTCGGATCAACTGAGAAGCTTCCTCGATTCCGACAGCTGATTACAAAATCGGGCCTATAGCTCAGTTGGTTAGAGCAGGGGACTCATAATCCCTTGGTCCCAGGTTCGAGTCCTGGTGGGCCCACCAATTAAATCAAGCGGTTAGCTGAAGTTCAGCTGACCGTTTTTTTTTGCAAGCGGGGAATTTGCGGGAGCTTTTATATCCATCTTCATTTCATAAAACACAGTTTTTAGTTTGCTTGCAGCAAATTAGCGGTTTCATTCGCATTCATATTTTGTGCAAGTTTAAGCGCTGTCATACCGTCATCAGCGGATATATCTGGATCGGCTCCGTTATCCAGAAGCAGTTGTAAAACCTCAATTTGATTAAACATGGCTGCAAACATAAGTGGGGTTTTGCCGTCTGGTGTTGCTGCATTAACGTTGGCACCATGCTCTATAAGAATTTGAGCGATGGTGGTATAGCCTTTAAAAGCCACACCAGCCAGCGGTGTTTGATGACGTAAGTTGGGTAGTTCAGGATCAGCTCCGTGCTTTAATAACAATCTGGTCATTTCTTCATGGCCGTTGTATGCCGATAGCATTAGCAGGCTGTTGCCGTTACTATCGCGAACATTTGGTATCAGGCCCATTTCCAACGGTTTAATTAACGCTTCTGTATCACCCTGTCGAACCAGCTCAAACAGCTGTTGAGCCAACTCCAGCATTTCATCATCTAATTGGGGATGTTGATGTTTTTCTGGTTTATCCATTTTATTTCCTACAATTTAGAGTTATCAGAACGATAAAGCTGATTAATTGAGCTGAATAAACACGTAAAAGTTCTAGGTGATTTTCCAGAGTAAACACAGGTTAAAGAATAAGATTGAGCGATGGCTAATAATGATGCTGTGTAACATAAAACTATATAACGAAATAAAAGGTGGTTACCGTGGCTTTTACCGCAACAGATCCAATCAAAATTCTATTCGCTATTTTATTTCCACCTTTGGGTGTGTTTATGGAGGTAGGGTTTAAAGGGCATTTTTGGTTAAGTATCCTGCTCACCTTGTTGGGGTTCATTCCCGGCATTATTCACGCCTTGTACGTGATTCTGAAACATTAAACGACAAGCATCATAAAAAAAGCCCTGCTTAAGAACATCAGCAGGGCTTTTTATCTCGCTAAAGTTGAAACAGACGTAATTTAATCGCCTAAAAATTAGTAGTTTTTATTTTCTCGTGCAGATTCTTCTACTGCACTACCGGCCGCCTCTACATCTCTACCGGCACCTTCAATAGTGTTACAGGCTGTTAAACCAAGGATAAAAAACAAAGATAAAAATGCTGCTATAAGTTTCATGCGGGTTTCCTTAAATAAATGATTTTGAAAAGATCGGGGCGGTTGCCCAATCCTAATCGCGCTGGAGGATGTTGGATTATTGAAAATAATCAACACAATCCGTTGAAACGACATTTTTTATTGTTTTTACTTCACCCTGACTCTATTTATGCCGATAATTTTGCTAACAGTCAAACCGGCACAACTATTTCAGGGTTCGTGCAAAGCAAGGTCTTTGCTTCACAGTTTAGAGCGATGGCTTTTTTGTGTATAAGGATGGTCAAGCTGAAAAAAATGTGACAGAGTTCACATTGATTGTGGCGATTGCGTTTAACTCATGTTTTAATGTAATGCCGATGGTTCTATGTTGACAAAATGACCTTATAATCATGGCGGTAAGGCTCTTAATGAAAATAAGGCCTGAAAATCATAGTCGGCTGGTTTAACCAATGGATGGTTATGAAAAATAGATTATTTAAAAAATTAGTCCTGGCGCTGTTTCCATTAGCCATGCTGTTCCCCACAGCAATCTTTGCGCAAAATGCGGGTGTTGTAAAAACAATGCTCGGAAATGTGCAGTTGGATCGTGCAGGCGAGTTGATCAACTTGGCCTTAGGTGACGAAGTCTATATTGCGGACAAGTTGCAAACCCAAAACAACAGTAGCGTTGGTATTTTGTTTAGTGACGATACCCGTATCGGCGCCGGTCCAGACACAAGTTTTTCAATTGATGATTATCAATATGATAGTAAGACTCAATTAGGAAGAGCTGATTTATCTGTAAAAAATGGCACTCTGGCGGTAGTCGGTGGAAAGTTAGCCGCAAAAGATCCGCAATCCGTTAAAGTGCATACTCCGACGTCAACGCTGACAGCTACCTGTTCAACATTATCGGTTAAAGTCGATCCACTTATTAAAGAAGCGCCATGATGCTGACAAATATATTCCGAATCTTATCCTTATTAATAATTGCTACGGCAGTTTCTGGTTGTAGTGGTTATAGCAGCGCGGTCAATACATTTGGGCCTAAGACACCAATTTCTGAGATGCGAGAGCAAATTGAGGCACCCGTTGAATTAGCTGAGGGTGAATCACCATTCTGTGCAAGACCGGTAGAGCCGGAACCGGAAATGGAGCCAGCAATCGCAGCCTTACCACCAGAGCCATATCGTGCGCGTTTATATTTCATCTTTGATACCGAGAGATTCACACCTGAATCGGAAGTGGCAGCTCAAAAAGTATTTGATGAAATAAAGGCCCGGCAAATTGCTGAGGCGATAGTTGTTGGACATACTGATACTATGGGCTCTGAAGAATATAATATTGGTTTGTCAGAGCGTCGGGCTGAACGGGTTCGTCTGGAACTTATTCGTCGTGGCGTTCCCGAAAATATTATTACCACCAAAGGTATGGGCGAATCAGAGCTGTTAATCGAGACTGCCGATGAAGTTGCTGAAGTAAGAAATCGACGTGTTGAAATAGACGTTCGCTGATGGAGTGTGAGACAGATGAACAAAAAATTTAAATTATTGGCGCTTTGCACTTCTATATTTACAGGCATAACGGCTTTTCATTCCCCCGTTATGGCGCAGACTTTGGTTCAAGCCGTCGAGCAAACGATTCAAAGCAACCCTGAAATCCTTGCCGAAGCCAATCGACGCCTTAGTGTAGACAAAACGATTGATCAAGCACGCGCAGGATATGCTCCTCGAGCTGATCTGAATCTTGGCTATGGTCGTGAATATACCAAGAACCCTGCAACACGCCCTGGCAGTGAAACCCTGACGCGTGGCGAAGCCAGTATTACAGCCAAGCAAATGCTCTACGATGGGTTTTATACCAAAAGCGAAGTCGACCGCACTACAGCTTCTGCTGACTCTGCCGGTTATGCAGTCACTGATATTTCCGAGCGCAGAAGTTTACAAGCGATTGGTGCGTATCTGGATGTGTTGCGTCGTCAAGATCTTTTAACGTTGACTGAAGCCAATTTGGAATCACACCAAACTATTTTTTCCCAAATAGAACAACGCTCTGATAGTGGTGTTGGTCGCCGCGCAGATGTGGAGCAGGCGCAGGCACGTTTAGCTTTGTCGCAATCCAATCTTGAGTCACAGATCGGAAATGTTGAAGATGCCAGAACCAATTTCCAGCGGGTAGTTGGCATTATGCCGGAAAACATCACGAATCCAGGTGATGATTGCTGTAATAATGCTCCGGCAACATTGGATGATGCCGTTAAAATTGCCTATAACCAGCATCCTACCCTGCGAACGGCATTGGCTAACCACGAAGCATCGTTGGCACAGGAAAATGCGGCAAAATCAGCTTTCCATCCGCGTGTAGATCTGGATTTAGGTGCCTCGGCCAATAATAATCTTGATGGCGAATCAGGCCATACTAAAGGCCTCTATGCGATGTTCCGACTGCAATATAACTTGCTGAACGGCGGGGCAGATAAAGCCCGGATTGAACAAATTGAACATTTAAGTGAACAGCAAAAAGAACTGATTAATCTTGCACAACGGGAAATAGAGCTGGATGTTCGCTTAGCCTGGAATGCGCTGGAAAATACAGAAAGCCGTTTACCGGGTCTGGAAAAACGCGTTGAAGCCGCTCAAAAAACCCGAGAAGCTTACGCAGCTCAGTTTCGTATTGGTCAACGCACATTACTGGACTTACTCGATAGTGAGAACGAGTTGTTAAGCGCGGGTATTGCCTATACCGACGCATATTATGACCGTATCTATGCCTGTTATTGGTTGATGCAGACAATGGGCAAATTGCTGGAAACAATGGCTATAGAGCAACGTGAAGAAGCATTAACAGTTGCCAGCCAGGAATAAGTGACACTACACAATAAAAAGGGCGGATAACCAAATATCCGCCCTTTATTTGCTTTACCTTATCTCAGCCGCTCTACCTGAACCAGATTATCGGTGAAAGTAGGGGCATGTCCCATATCAACAAACTCTGCTGAACTGACGCAGTTCACCGTGCCATTATTACGCTGACGCCAGTATCCCAACGTTGCCACTACAATACCTGGGCCCACATCGGTAGTGATCTGCGCCTTGGCATCAAAGCCTCCACGATCGTTAAATACCCGAACATCATCACCGTGCTGGATCTGCCGTAGATCAGCATCGGCAGCACTGATCATGACAAACTGGTCGCCTTGAGCTTTGAGCTTGTTGTCCATATTGGCGTAACAGGAGTTCAAAAAGCCATGGCTTTTCGGGGAAATGATATTCAACGGGAAACGTTTCGCTAGCTCCGGGTTGGTCTGAGGTGTTTCTCTAGATGCAAGATAGTCTGGCAGGCTATCAAGCGGCTCACCTGGCTGAAAACCGTCATACATTTGTCTGAATGGGCCGGCCACAAAATTGGTTGCATCATCAATTCGGAAATGACATTTACCTGTAGCTGTTGGAAAATTTCCGGCTTTGTGCGGTGCACGATTATCTTTTGTGCCGACATTAAGCCGTGCGAAACCATGTTCACGCAGATAGGCTAAATCGATGCCGTCACAGGCTGGAGAGTCCCAGTCCACATAGTTTTCCAGACATTCACTGTCAGTCCATTTGAAGTTTTCTTCTTCATAGCCCATTTTCGCGGCAAGACGACGGAAGATTTCGTTGTTAGGTAAGGCTTCGCCCGGTGAGTCCACACATTTTGCATTATAGGTGAGATAGAGATGTCCCCAGGACAACACCATATCTTCCAGTTCGGCGCCCATTGAAGCCGGTAATACAATGTCGGCAAAGGAAGCGGTATCGGACAGAAAATGTTCAGCTGAAACCAGAAATAGATCTTCACGCATCAGTCCGGCCACAATCTTGTCTGTTTCAGCTGCCTGAGTTACCGGGTTGGCATTCCAGCACATCATGGATTTGATCGGAATATCCAGATTCATTTCATTAGTTAAAGCCCGACCAATCTGGATCGCATTAATGACCCTTGTACCTTCTGGGATCAAATCAGGACGACAGATAACATCAAATTTATAAGGATGTTCCCATACCGGAAACTGCAATGCACCGCCGCCAACATGTCGCCAAGCCCCAACCAATGCGGGCAAACAGCTAATTGCACGAATGGCTTGGCCGCCACCATAATTACGTTCCAAGGCGACACCTAGGCGGATAGCAGCCGGTTGAGTGGTAGCAAATTCCCGTGCAAGCTGTCGAATGTTGTGAGCGCTTACTCCGGTTATTTCTTCTGCCCACTCAGGTGTTCGTTGTTTTGCACGTTCTGCCAGCTCTGTATAACCGATGGTATAGCTATCGACATAGTCCTGATCGACCAAGCCTTCTTCAATGATGGTATGCATCATCGCCATCGCCAATGCACCATCAGTTCCTGGTCGAGGACTGATATGCCAATCCGCTTCTTTAGCAGTTTTGGATTTATACGGATCAATAACCACGACTTTGGCACCACGTTTCTGAGCTTCTTTAACAATATGCCAGTGATGCAGATTGGTACTGACAGAGTTACAACCCCAGATGATGATGTATTTAGAGTGGATAAAACTTTCTGGATCGACGCCAGCCGTTGGCCCAACAGTTAACAGCCAAGCTGTACAGGAGCCTTCACCACAGAAGGTACGTTCACAAACCGTTGCGCCCATTTTGTTAAAAAAGGCATCGCCACCATTCAGGCCGTGAACCAGTCCTTGGTTACCAAGATAACTGTAAGGAATAATGGCCTGGGGACCATATTCATCAATTATGGCTTTCCAACGATCGGTGATTTCAGTCAGTGCATCATCCCAACTGATCTGCTCAAATTGGCCGCTACCTTTCGGACCAACTCGACGCATGGGATATAAAACACGTTCGGGATGATAATGACGTTTTTCGTAGTCTTTGAGTTTGACGCATAAACCGCCTCGCGTCATAGGATGATCTGGATTGCCTCGGACGGAGATTAACTGACCATTTTCGACTTCGTAGACCATCGAACAGGTGTCAGGACAATCATGTGGACAGCCGCCGTGATGAGTGGTTTTCAGTACACTGGCCATAGTTATTGCCTCCCGAAGTCATCATAAATAAGATTTTTTGACTATACACCAGACTGCTACGGGAATTTTGCCCGCCGTTATAGGAATCACTCTACGGCTGGTATCTTATTGTTTAAGTTAGGGATTTCACGGATTTGTAAATTTAAAGTATTGATGGTTTTGATGAATCAGGATTAAACAATATTTTGCTTGAAGTCATTCGCCACCGTTTTATGGTGGCGAATGAAAAATCAAATTTAGTCTTGGCGCGTCATTCTATGCAAGGTGCCGTCACGTAAAACATATTGATGATAAAGCGCCGCACCGATATGTAAAGCAAACAGCGCCACCAATACGATACCGCCAACAATTACATGAAAATCTTTAAATGGTGTTCTCGCATCACGCCAGGCTTCCTCTGAAATGCCAAAACCATTTACCACAATGGTCTGGAATACTTGAGTATCGGAAAATTTTGGCAGTAATTCAAAAGCTATTGGAGTGTTGTAGAAAAACTCATTGCCAAGACCGGCAAAGATATACCCGGTGATGGGCATCAATAGCAGTAATACATAAAACAATCTATGCGTCCAAAGCGCCGAAACTTGCTGCCAGGTTGGCCCAGCGACAGGATCGGGACTGTTATTCATTAGTTTCCAAATCAATCTGAGAACAATAAAAGTGAATAAATAAAATCCTAACGACATGTGGATCTGTAATGCCATCGAACTTGGTGGAGTTCTCGGTTCAGTAAACCATGCCCGGTAATAGATGGCGATATAGGTTGCTAAAATCAAGAACGCCATAATCCAATGCAGCCATTGGGCAACCTTGCCATAACGTTCACGACTATTGCGTAAATTATCTGTCATTCTCACACCTTTAATTTGCTATTAATTAAGATTAAGGTAAGTTTTGGGATGTTATCCTACTATGAAGATGGTTTTTATCACGATGAGTTCCAGATTAAATAAATTTCCATAAACATCTAAAGCATTGATATTTATATGGTAATAAATTTTGATGATGGTTTGAGTGGTTGATTTCAGCCACTTTTCTGACCTTAAAATTAAGCAGTGAAATGAAAAAAATTTGTTAGCAGCGACCTGAGTGAATTTGACTTCTGTTTATCTGCGTGTAGGCTCGCTGGTCTGTTTGAAAATTAATTATGGAGAAATAACATGGCAACAGTAACGTTGAAAGGTAATGCTTTTGAAACGGTCGGCAATTTGCCAAAAGTGGGTGATACAGCGCCTGGCTTTTCGGTGGTCAAAGATGATTTATCAGATTTGAACTTGTCGGATATAAAAGGCCGCATTGTATTAAACATTTTCCCTTCTATTGATACCGATACCTGTGCAATGTCAGTTCGTCAGTTCAATAAAAAAGCGACCGAAATGGACAACACTTCGGTGATTTGTATATCAAAAGATCTACCTTTTGCCTTGGCGCGTTTTTGTGGCGCCGAAGGACTGAAAAATGTTGAGGTAGGTTCAGCATTTCGTTCAAGCTTTGGTGAAGACTACGGCGTGACAGCCAAAACCGGTCCATTGAAAGGTTTATTATCTCGGGCAGTTGTTGTTATCGATGAAAATGGCAAAGTCATTTATACCGAGCAGGTTGCAGAGACTGCGGATGAACCTGATTACGAAGCTGCATTAAAGGTTTTGAATTAATTAGTATGTTCGGTTAACGTATAAAAAACCCGGTAGAGATGCCGGGTTTTTTTATGGGCGGAATCAACCAGTCTGAACATTTTTTGCCATTTTCTGTCCCACAGCGTATTGATAGCATTATCTCGGTCGATGATTGGGTGATATGGATACATTAGATCAACTGTTTGCATCGGTAGCCGTTATTGCAGAGTTTCATCCGAAGTTGAAAGCGATTCGCTTTTGGCAGGATAGCCAAACCATGCAATATCACTCGGCAGTCATTTTTTTTGACAGAACATTAGCGCCGCGCGAAGAGTTGGAAGCGGATATAGCGAATATTGCTACACAATTAGCCTTCGCGGCATTACCGGATTATCATGCGTTCTGTGTGGATCTGGAGCATCTGTTCAATGGCGCACAGCCCTCCGGACCAATAAGTCAGCTGTCAGACGTTGATTGGCGAACCTTTCGCAAGATTTCCTCTTACGCGCAATACTGGAAACAACGCAATCCTCGTGAAGTAAACAAGCTGATTACTTTTGTGATGGCAGTTCCGGTGTTCAGTCGTTTGGCAGGACAGCTCATAGTACAAAATCATAACGCCACGGAAAGCCAGATTTTTGAGCAAATTACCCAACAACATGGATCGTTTGTTATGGGGGGTAAACGGTTTCGAGAATTGTTCCGCCAGGAAATCGAGACGGCTTACAATGAAGCCAAGCTTTTGGTCTCTACTTTCAGAGGTACCAAAACAGAAGCTGCTGCACGAATTGTGAACGGCATGGTTGAATCAATAGTGAATAAATCTTAGCTTAGAAAAATATAGCTAATGTCATAGACATTTTTTGTGCAATGAAAATGTCCTTAATCAAACGATAATCTTTAGCTGATAGCGTTATCAGCTAGAAATGGGCCGAAGCAGGTCTTTCAGTTTTAGATCACACAGGAACAGCACGATGAAATTATCGATCAATGGCGCAAGTCATGAAGTCAATTTGCCTGAAGAAATGCCAATTCTTTGGACCTTACGAGATGTGCTGGGTTTGACCGGTACTAAATTTGGTTGTGGTAAAGCATTGTGTGGCGCTTGCACCGTGATGCTGGATGGGCAACCTATCCGCTCATGCTCCACCCCAATCAGTGCAGCGAAAGATAAACAGATCACAACGATAGAAGCAGTCAGTGAAGATAAAATCGGTCGCGCTATTCAACAGGCATGGGTAGAGCTGGGTGTACCGCAATGTGGTTATTGTCAGTCAGGTCAGGTTGTTTCCGCCACAGCTTTGTTGCGTGACAATGCCAACCCCAGTGATGCTGATATTGATAATGCAATGAGTGGCAATATCTGTCGCTGTGGCACCTATAACCGCATCCGTGATGCTATAAAACTGGCAGCAACGAAAAGTGGAGATGCACAATGAATAAGCCACTTAAAAATGAAAGCCTGCAAACCGAAATCACCAATATCAGTCGCCGAAACCTATTAAAAGGTTTTGCGTTAACCGGTTTCGTGTTAGCCGTTGGTATGCCGTTTGCCAGTTTTGCAGAAGACGAAGAAGCACCTAAATATGGTCGTGATGCCATGCCTAATGGTTGGGTGGATAATCCACTTATATTCGTGGCGATTGCTGAAGACGGAACAGTGACCATTGTCAGTCATCGGTCAGAGATGGGGCAAGGCGTTCGAACCAGTTTACCGATGGTAGTTGCTGACGAACTGGAAGCAGATTGGGACCGAGTAAAAGTCATCCAGGCTCCCGGTGATGAAGAACGTTATGGCAATCAGGATACTGATGGCTCACGCAGTTTAAGACATTTCTTTATGCCGATGCGTAATGTGGGTGCCGCTGCCAGAATGATGCTGGAGGCCGCCGCTGCGGCACATTGGGGTGTAAGTGTTGATGAAGTGTTTGCTGAAAATCATCAAATCAAACACCGTTCGTCTGGCAAAACAATGGGTTATGGTGAGTTAGCAAAAGCCGCTTCGGCATTGGATGTACCGGAACGTGAAAAATTGCAGTTAAAAACCTCGGATCAATTTCGCTATATCGGCAAACAAACCACCAAATTAATTGACGGTGAGAACATTGTCACCGGCAAAGCGGTTTACGGCATAGATATTCAATTAGATGGCATGGCGCATGCTGTCATTGCTCGTCCACCCGTCTACGGCGGCAAAGTTAAATCGTTTGATGATAGTGAGACGCTGAAAGTGCCGGGCGTGATTAAAGTCGTCACCCTGGAAGGCAGTCCACCGCCCGCTATATTCAATCCTTTAGGTGGTGTGGCCGTTATTGCCGAAAACACCTGGGCAGCAATGCAAGGTCGTGAAAAACTGAAAATTGAGTGGGATCACGGCGAAAATGCCAGTTACAACTCTGACGAATATCGTCAGCAAATGCAGGAAGCTGCTTCAAAACCTGGTGGCAAAGTGTTGCGCAGTAGTGGTGATGTCACTACTGCCCTGGAAACAGCGGACAAAACCTTTAAGGCAGATTATTACATCCCGCATTTATCACAGGCACCGATGGAACCGCCGGTTGCCACTGCTCGAATTCAAGATGGTAAATGTGAAGTCTGGGCGCCGACACAGGCAGCACAGGCTGGCAGAGATACGGTTGCCAAATGGCTGGATATGTCTTCAGATGATGTCACTGTCCATGTCACATTATTGGGCGGAGGTTTCGGACGTAAATCCAAACCCGACTATCTGGTCGAAGCCGCTTTACTATCCAAAGCAATGGATGGACGAGCGGTTCAGGTAACCTGGAGTCGTGAAGACGATTTACATAATGGTTATCTGCATACCGTTTCCATTGAGCATCTTGAAGCAGCAGTTAATGCCGATGGCAAAACCACGGCTTGGCTGCATCGCACTGTTGCTCCTTCGATATCATCAACTTTTGATGCCTCTTCAGAGCATCAAATGCCGATCGAGCTGGGCATGGGGGTAATGAATATTCCCTTTGCTATCGACAATATTCAACTGGAAAATCCTGCTGCTAAAGCTCATACCCGTATTGGCTGGTTTCGTTCGGTAGCTAACATTCCCCGAGCCTTTGCGATCCAATCGTTTATCGCTGAAATGGCCAATGAATTAGAGCAGGATCACAAAGCCTTTTTGCTGGAACTGATTGGACCAGCCAGAAAAATTAATCCGATTGAGCTGAAAGATGAATGGAATCATGGCGAGTCACCGGAAGATTATCCACTGGATACTGGCCGATTACGCCGGGTGATAGAAACTGTTTGCGAAAAAGCCAACTGGGGACGTGATTTACCGGCTGGCAGGGGCTTGGGTCTTGCAGCTCATTACAGCTTTGTGACTTACACCGCGGCAATTGTTGAAGTTGAAGTCTCTGAAGATGGTGACTTAAGCATTCCTAGAATTGATATTGCTGTGGATTGTGGTCCGCAAGTAAATCCAGAGCGGATCCGGTCGCAAATGGAAGGTGCCTGCATTATGGGCGTTAGCCTGGCGATGGTCGGAGAAATCAGTTTTAAAGATGGGGCAGTGCAAGAAGATAACTTTGACAGTTATCAAGTCACCCGAATGAATGAGTCTCCCCGTGAAATTCATGTGCACTTGTTACCATCGGAAGATTTCGACACGCCATTAGGCGGCGTAGGCGAACCCGGTTTGCCACCGATTGCACCGGCATTGTGTAATGCCATTTTCGCTGCAACAGGCAAACGTATTCGTGACTTGCCCATCCGTTATCAATTGGAAAGCTGAAAATGGACAGTGTCGATTTATCGGTTTTTAAAACCTTGCAGAAATGGTTGGAAGCCGATTTGAACGTGTGGCTGGTTACCGTGGTGAAAACCTTCGGTTCCAGCCCACGTCAGCCGGGTGCATTATTAGTTCTGAGAGAAGATGGGGTATTGGTGGGCTCGGTATCCGGTGGCTGTATTGAAGATGATTTGGTGGAGAAAGCCCAGTCAGGTGAGTTACCGAACCAGCAGGCGAAATTAATGGTTTACGGAGTAACTCGTGAAGAAGCACAACGGTTCAATTTGCCGTGTGGAGGCACGCTGGAATTGGTGATTGAGCCGGTCAAAAATACTGTTTGGGTTGATGAAATACTCAATGCGATTAACGGTCATCATCTGATAAAACGTGATTTGGACTTTGCTTCATTACAAATCCGGTGCAGTGATGCCAAAGTCACTGATCCGACGATACAACTCTCTGATCAGCAACTTTCAGTTGTGTATGGTCCGAGATGGCGTTTATTGATTATCGGCGCCGGGCAGACTTCTGGGTATCTGGCGAATATGGCACAAGCACTGGACTATCAAGTCTCAGTGTGTGAACCGCGTGATGCCATGAGTGAAAGCTGGGATGTGCCAAACGTCGAGCTACTCAATATGATGCCGGATGATGCCGTGTTGGCGATGCAACCAGATGCCCACACGGCTATTGTGGCATTGACTCACGATCCGAAACTGGATGATATGGCTTTATTGGAAGCCCTTAAATCTGCAGCGTTTTATGTCGGCGCATTAGGCAGCAAAAAAAACAATGCCAATCGACGCAAACGCTTGGCGATGTTTGATTTATCTGAGACAGAGATTGAGCGTTTACATGGCCCAGTCGGCTTGCCGATTGGCAGTCGTACACCGCCGGAAATTGCCATTGCCATCTTGGCCGAACTGATAGCGTTAAGACGAATTCATCTGGTGAAGAATGTGAGCGCTGTGGTTGAAATTCAATCGGTTTGCAGCTGAATTTCTATTATGTCTAATCCGGCGGGGATCCTTTTAGCCGCGGGTATGTCTTCCCGCTTTGGCTCGGACAAATTGCTTTATGAGTTAACCATTGATGGAGAATATCGGCCGCTGATTCACCACACGCTACTATCGTGGTTTTCGCTGTTTGATGAATTAACGGTTGTTATTCGTGCTGATACACCTCAATTAAGGCAAACCGTGCTCGATTTAGCCAGCACGCAGCATAAAAAAATTAACCTGATCGAATGTCAAAATGCTGCTTTGGGAATGGGACATAGTCTCAGCGCGGCTATTAAGGCTAATCTGCTAGCGAGTGGCTGGATAATAGGCTTGGCGGATATGCCATTAATCCCAGATGCAGTGCTGAACCAGGTTTATCAGCATGTAAAGTCGGGTGTCCTGATTACTGCCCCTTATTTTGATGGCCAGCGAGGCCATCCGGTTGGGTTTAATCGTCAGTATAAAGATGAGTTATTGGCACTGGAGGGTGATTCCGGTGCCAAAAAACTATTGCAGCGGGATGTTGAAAAAATCCAAAAAATTGATACCGATCATCAAGGCGTGTTGATGGATATTGATTGCAAACAGGATGTTAGTCGAATAGAAAAAGCAGCTGATTGAGATTAGTCTTGTCTGGCCCAGTTAGAGTGACTGTCTAGATAATTCCGGTCAAACCCGGATATTTCAATCAAGCCATCCAGATCAAGGATATGGATGTCGCCATTATTGGATTCAAGCAAACCTTGGTCGCGCAGTACTTTAAAGGTTCGGCTGACATGCACTGAAGATAAACTTAATGTGTCACCAATAATGGTTTGATTCATTGGCAGTACAAAATTGTCAGTATCAACGTTCAGTCTGACTTTCATTTCCACAATAAAGTGGGCCAGTCTTTCCACTGCACTACGACGACCAATGTTAATTACCCGTTCAATAAGCATAGACTGCTCACGAGCAAGAATTAAAAAGAATAGATCCGTTAAACGGGGGGCCTGATCAAAGATTTCCGTCAGACGTTGCCGGGGAAATGGGCAGGCCTTTACCTCAGTCAATGTTCGAAACTCGGAAAGATTTCGATCAAAACTGATTTCTCGCAGCCCGAGGATTTGACCGGGCAGAAAAATATCCAGCACCTGGCGCTGACCATCAGCAAGGGTTCGAGTTGCGCAAGCCCAACCAGACTGAAGTGTGAAAAAGCGTTCCGCTTTTCCGCCTTCAATGGCCATGGGCTGATCAGCCTCATAATCGCGAGGGTCTTTTTCCAATGCCTTCAATAGGTTGATTTCATGTTCATTAAGATCGGCAAACTTTGAAAATTGATGAACAATACAACTGTCAGGCAAAGTTGAACTCATAAGCGTCCCTTAAATATCCACAAAGAAATTGCGATGATGATGGAATATACCCCGGAAAAATCCGAAGTCAATCTAATAAATAAAGCCACCCAAAAAAAGACACCACCCGATAATCGGACAGTGTCAAAGGTAACCATTTAAACTATATTTGAGCGGAACCCGCCAAAAATAATATAAATGATTGGGGTGAAAGTTATTTCATTTTCATTTTGAAGCAAAAACGGAATAAGCCCATGGGCTCATCATTTTTAAATTATTGTTAATTTATAGTGTTTAGTCTTTAGCACTTATTTATTTTAAAGAGGGGGTCTGCGGCCGGTAATAAAAAATATCAGTGCGAGCACCAAACCCACAATAAATAAAATCCAGGCGATACTGCTTGCTGTCCCAGCAACACCCGTTAAACCTAAAGCACCAGCAATGATTGCGACAATTAAAAACGTTAACGCCCAACTAATCATGGTATGTCCTTGTTAAAGTTGATGGGAATTACACGATAGGACGATTATAAAAAAAGCTCCTTAACACAGGTTAAAGCGAAATCTGGGTTAAAAAGATAGCGTGGGAGTACAC
>NZ_JAUSCC010000034.1 GCF_030651745.1 Methylophaga sp. | reverse complement strand
ACTGTTAAACATTTGCCAGAAAGAACGGTTGGTGTAGGCAATAAACGCATCTGCACGACCATCAAACAATCCACGAACCACCGGTAGTTTTAAACTGATCTGAAATTTGCTTTCCCAGGGTTGAAAATCATAATCACGATCTGGATCGGCAGCATCAAAAGGTGCTTCGTTGGCCGAACCTAAATTATTGCTGAAAATAAAGTAATTCGGCCGGTGAGGTAAGAATGCAAATGGATTATTTGACTGAGTTTTTTCCAGTAGCAATCGACGGGACAACGCCGAACCATCTGCTGTTTGAATAGCTGTAGTGTCATCTACAACGGAAATACTTGGCTGTTGATCTTCAGGAATATCAGAGAGCAACACCGGTGCAACGTCACTTGGCTTTTGTGCCGCAATTTCTACCGCACAAAGTTCACGAATATTGCCGACAGTTACACTGTCATCAGAAGTGACCATCTTCGACAGCATGCATGAATCCATTGTTTGATCCGCATACGCCACACTCATCATACAAGGTGCCAACAACGCACCTACAAACCATTTAGTCATGATTATTCCTTAGTTTCAGAGCGCTTCGACGGTGATACATGACGAAGACAGTATTGGGATTAAACGTTAAATCGGAAATGCATTACATCACCGTCTTTGATGACATATTCTTTCCCTTCAAGACGCCATTTACCGGCATCCTTTGCGCCTTGCTCACCGTTGAACTGAACAAAATCTTCATAGCCAATAACTTCAGCACGGATAAAACCTTTCTGAAAATCGGTATGGATGACCCCGGCTCCCTCTGGTGCTGTCGCGCCGACTTCAACAGTCCAGGCGCGGACTTCCTTAACCCCAGCGGTAAAATAGGTATGTAAGCCTAATAATTGATAACCGCTGCGGATCACCCGATTCAGACCTGGTTCATCCTGACCAAGTTCCTCAAGAAACTCAGCCTTGTCTTCATCTGCCAGATCGGCGATTTCGGACTCAATAGCGGCACAAATGGCTACAACAATCGCGTTCTCTTTAGCCGCCAACGCAGTAACTGCATCTAAAGCAGGGTTATTCTCAAAGCCATCTTCAGCAACATTGGCAATATACATCGTGGGTTTGATGGTCAATAAATGCAACCCCGTCAATAAAGCCAGTTGATCATCATCCAGCTTCATTGCCCGAACTGGCAAACCTTGATCTAAATGTTCGCGAATCTGTATCAATAAATCCAAACGTGCTTTGGCTGTTTTATCGCCACCTTTGGCATCTTTGGTGGTTTTGGTAATGGCTTTTTCGACTGACTCCAAATCGGCTAATGCCAGTTCCGTATTGATGACTTCAATATCATCCAGTGGTGACACTTTACCCGCCACATGCACAACGTTTTCATCTTCAAAACAACGTACAACATGTGCTATTGCATCGGTTTCACGAATATTGGCCAGAAACTTATTACCTAAACCTTCACCTTTGGAAGCGCCAGCTACTAAACCGGCAATATCAACAAATTCCATGGTGGTCGGCAAAACACGTTGCGGTTTCACAATGGCCGCCAGTTTATCCATACGTGGATCAGGCACCGGCACAATGCCAACATTGGGTTCGATTGTGCAAAACGGGTAGTTTTGTGCTTCGATTCCCGCTTGCGTCAGCGCATTAAATAAAGTGGATTTGCCTACATTAGGTAAACCGACGATACCGCATTTAAATCCCATGAGAAATCCTTAGGGTTCATATATAGAATGACTAAACTACTTTTAACTCTCGCCATCGATCGACTACGTCATATAGCAGAGCTAAATTAAACCTGTTTTACTGCGAATGCAGCCAGTTCATAGCTTTATCGAGGTTATCACTGAGTATTTCCGGCAATACTCGCAGGCTATTATCAATACTCGTCAGAATATTCTCTCGATCCGCTGCTGAAGGTTTACTCAACACGTAATCTGCTACTTGCTTGCTGTTACCGGGATGATCAATACCGATCCGGCAACGTAAAAATTCTTTACTGCCTAGTTGGCTGATGATGTCACGTAAACCATTGTGACCACCATGGCCGCCACCACGTTTTAAGCGCACCGTACCTGCAGGTAAATCCAATTCGTCATGAATGACAAGAATATTTTCTGGAGGGACTTTGTAAAAATTGGCCAGCGCCGCAACAGACTGTCCGCTGCGATTCATAAATGTGAGGGGTTTAACTAACCAGATTTTATGTTCTGGGGTTGTGTATTGAATCAGTTGGCCGTGAAATCGAGATTCGGTTTTAAAACCTAGCCTCAAATCATTAGCCAACTGATCCAACCACCAAAACCCGACATTATGACGGGTTTGTTCATACTGAGAACCGGGATTGCCCAGACCGGCGATAATCCAGTTTGCCATAACGGTTCCCGACGACTGAATTACTCTTCAGTCGCGTCCTCATCTGCTTCAGTATCATCAAGATCCACTTTAGCAACACGTGGCTCATGAATACTGACAACTGCTTGATCGTAAGAAGAACGTTCACCTTCTTCCAAATGCTCTTCCTGAGTGTGCGTCAAAGCGGTCAATGTGACGCCTTTAGGCAATTTCAGTTCAGACAAATGGATTGCTTCATCCATCGCCAGCTTGGCAATATCTACTTCAATAAATTCAGGCAGATCTTTCGGCAGGCAAGAGATTTCAACCTCAGTCATCAAATGAGAGACCAGACCACCGACTTTTACGCCAGGAGCTTTTTCTTCATTGATAAAATGCAATGGAATCGTCATTGTCATTGCATGGTTGGCATCAACACGCAGGAAATCTGCATGAATGATTTTGTTGTCATTGGCTGGGTGACGTTGCAGATCTTTCAATACAACCTGATTTTTCTTGCCATCAATAACCAATGTCAGAATGTGCGCATAAAACGCTTCTTCTGCCAGGTGACGGATGAACTGGTTGTGATCAACAGAAACTGAAACAGGTTCTTTTTCAGCGCCATAAACTACTGCTGGTACTTTGCCCGAACGACGTAGGCGGCGGCTCGCACCTTTCCCCTGGTCGGTACGTGCTTCAGCATGTACTTCAAATAAATTTTCCATCTTTTTCTCCAAGACTAAAAAACGGACACCTGGCCCGTTAAATTTGCCGTTTTACGGCTTTTCGCCTCCCCCGCGACCAGGTTCAGCACATACAACCAAAGATTTACTTTTGGTTAATCCATATACAAAGAGCTGACAGACTCTTCGTTACTAATTCGATACATCGCTTCTGCGAGCATTTCTGCAATACTCAACACGCGGATTTTGTCACATGCCGCCGCCTCGGGCTGCAATGGAATGGTGTCCGTTACCACTAATTCATTTAACAAAGACTTGTTAATATTGGCAACCGCTGCACCCGACAAAACGGGATGGGTACAGTAGGCAACCACATTGACCGCACCATGTTCTTTTAATGCCGCTGCCGCAGCACATAAAGTGCCAGCAGTATCGACCATATCATCGACCATCACACAGGTACGGCCATCGACATCACCTATGATGTTCATTACTTTTGCCACATTGGCGCGTGGACGACGCTTGTCAATAATCGCCAACTCAACATCAAGATGCTTGGCCAAAGCACGTGCACGTACCACGCCACCAACATCTGGAGAGACAACGACTAAATCTTCGTATTTATGCTTCCAGATATCGCCAAGCAATACCGGTGAGGCATAAACATTATCAACAGGACAATCAAAAAAGCCCTGGATTTGATCCGCGTGTAAATCAACCGTTAAAACACGATCAGCGCCTACACCAGTCAGCATATTGGCAACGACTTTGGCGGTAATAGCAACACGGGCTGAACGGGGACGGCGATCCTGACGGGAATAACCAAAATAAGGAACAACTAGCGTAATTCGTTTGGCTGATGCACGACGGATAGCGTCGGTCATAACCATTAATTCCATCAAATTATCATTGGTGGGCATACAGGTGGGCTGGACGATAAACACGTCTTTGCCGCGAACATTATCAAGAATTTCCACCATGATCTCGCCATCACTGAATTTCTCAACTGTGGCTTTACCCAAGCTGATATTCAGGAAATTAGCGATACTTTCTGACAGTTTACGATTAGCATTACCGGTGAAGACCATCATCTTGTCGTCTGCAGTACGCTGGTGTAACTGGAGGAGTCGGTTTTGAGTCACTATAGAGATGCCGAGTTCGTTCAATAAACAAAAAGAGTGGCTGGGGTACCAGGATTCGAACCTGGGAATGACGGGATCAAAACCCGTTGCCTTACCGCTTGGCGATACCCCAACTGTTATTACACAACTCTATCAATTTGCAGTTACATTCAGACTTCT
>NZ_JAUSCC010000026.1 GCF_030651745.1 Methylophaga sp. | reverse complement strand
CTCATAGCAGAAACGACAACTACGATATCGTGACCATCATTGCGATATTGAATAACTTTTTTAGCGACTTCTTGAATACGTTCAACAGAACCGACTGAAGTGCCGCCGTATTTTTGTACGATAAGTGCCATGACTTAATTTTCCAGCTTAGATGCCACCCAACTGGTGACGGAGTCGAGTGCAGCAGTTAAATTTTGTGGTTCGGTACCACCGCCTTGTGCCATATCTGGGCGGCCGCCGCCTTTACCACCGACTTGTGCAGCAACATGGGATACCAAATCGCCAGCGCGGATTTTATCGGTAATATCTTTCGATACACCAGCAATTAAGGTGATTTTTTCACCTTCTACTGCAGCCAGCACAATCGCGGCACTACCCAGTTTATTTTTTAGTTGATCAACGGTATCACGCAGGCTTTTAAGATCTGCCCCTTCCAGATTAGCGGCCAATACTTTTACTGAGCCGATTTCTGTCGCTGAAGCAGCCAAGTCGGAACCAGCACTGCTGGCTAGTTTTGACTTTAACGCTTCCAGTTCTTTTTCCAACTGACGTGTACGTTGCACCAGTTGCTGGGTTTTTTCTTCAACATTATCCGCATTGGCTTTGACCATTTCTGAAATGCTGTTCAAGCGATTTTCAGATTGTTCAATATAATTTAATGCCGCTTCACCGGTAACAGCTTCGATACGGCGAACACCTGACGCAATGCCCGTTTCGTTAGTGATTTTCAGTAAACCGATGTCACCAGTGCGACCAACGTGGGTACCGCCGCACAATTCAATCGAAAAGTCGCCCATGCTAAGTACACGAACTTCTTCATCATATTTTTCACCGAAAAGCGCCATTGCGCCGCTTTTACGGGCTTTCTCAATGGGCATCAAACGTGTTTCAACGGTATGGTTAACACGGATATGTTGATTAACCAGACGTTCTATTTCACGTAATTGTTCAGCAGAAACTGGTTCAAAATGCGAAAAGTCAAAACGCAGGCGTTGTGAATCAACCAATGAGCCTTTTTGGGTGACATGTTCACCAAGTACCATGCGTAATGCGGCATGTAATAGATGAGTGGCAGAATGATTCTGCGCGGTTGCCTGACGATTATATTCATCCACATGCGCAATAACAGGTTGGCCTACTTCAAAAGTACCGTTTTTACATTCACCGATATGGGTGAACGCTTTACCTTGTTTACGAGTGTCTTTGACGATGAAATGAGCACCCGCTGTATTGATTTCACCTTGATCACCGATCTGACCACCGGATTCAGCATAAAACGGTGTGTGATCCAGAACGATAATGCCTTGCTGACCAGCGTGGAGTTTGTCGACATTTTCGCCATCAACCAGCAGGGCAGTGATCACGGCATCATGGCGCACATGATCGTAACCGCAGAAAATGGTTTCACCATCAATCACCAGTGTTTCTGACAAACCACCACCGAATTGGCTGGCACTACGGGCACGAGTGCGTTGGGCTTCCATATGACGTTCAAAGCCAGCAACATCAATCGTTAATCCGCGTTCACGGGCGATATCAGCGGTGAGATCAATTGGAAAGCCATAAGTGTCGTACAACAGGAAAATGGTTTCACCAGGAATTTCTTTGTCAGCCATTTCATCAATAGCATGATCCAGAATTTTTAGGCCGTTATCCAACGTATCGGCAAAGCGTTCTTCTTCAATTTTAAGTGCTTGCTCGACAATCGCCTGAGCTTTGGCAAGCTCCAGAAAGGCTTCGCCCATTTCTTCAACCAAAGGTGCAACGAGTTTGTAGAAGAAAGCTTCTTTTAAACCCAGTTTATGTCCATGGCGAATGGCACGACGAATAATGCGGCGCAATACATAACCGCGGCCTTCATTGGAAGGTTGCACACCATCGGTCACCATAAATGCACATGAGCGGATATGGTCGGCAATAACCCGAAGTGATGTATTGCTGGAGTCCGTTGTTCCAGATAATTGTTGTATCGATTTGATCAGATTCTGGAATAGATCGATATCGTAGTTATTATGTTGGTGTTGCAATACGGCGGCCAGACGTTCCAGACCCATGCCGGTATCTACTGATGGTTTTGGTAGTGGTGTCAGTGTGCCGTCGGCAGAGCGATTAAACTGCATGAACACCAGATTCCAGATCTCGATATATCGATCACCATCTTCTTCTGGTGTGCCCGGCGGACCGCCAGCTACATCTGGGCCGTGATCAAAAAATATTTCAGAGCAGGGACCACATGGACCGGTATCACCCATTGACCAGAAGTTGTCTTTAGCCCCGATGCGAGAGAAGCGAGTAGCATCAACGCCGATTTCTTTTAACCAGATATCAGCGGCTTCATCGTCTTCTTCGAATACGGTGATCCATAATTTTTCGGCAGGCAGTTGCAGGGTTTCGGTCAGAAATTCCCAGGCATATTGAATCGCTTCGCGTTTGAAATAATCACCGAAACTGAAGTTACCCAGCATTTCAAAGAACGTATGGTGACGAGCGGTGTAGCCAACATTTTCCAGATCGTTATGTTTGCCACCAGCACGCACACAACGTTGAGTTGTTGTTGCACGAGTGTATTTTCGCGTTTCCTGACCCAGGAACACTTCTTTGAACTGAACCATTCCAGCATTCGTAAATAATAATGTCGGATCATTGGCCGGTATTAATGGACTGCTGGAAACCACCTCGTGACCTTTGTCAGCGAAGAAGTCCAGAAACAATTTGCGTATATCAGCGCTCGTTTTCATTAGTTCAGTTCAAAACTTTCCGTTATTTGTTCATGAGTAAAGCCCCGATATTGTAAAAACCGCATCTGCTTGGCACGGTCTTTAAAATCATCGGGGCTCTGCTCGCCAAAACGCTTGCATCGAACTTCGATAGCAAGCGCAAACCAATCAGTTTCTGCCTGTTGCATGGTGGAATTGATAAGCTCATCCGCCACGCCTTTTTGTCTCATTTCCTGTCTTATTCGCAACTCTCCATACCCCCTGAGAGCGCGTGAACGAATAAACGCTTCGGCAAAACGTTGATCATTCTGTAAGCCACTTTTTTGCAGCTTTTCTAAAGCGGCATGAATTTTATCTGTTTCATGACCGGCTTGTTGAAGTTTTTGCTGTAACTCGGCAGCGCTATGTTCCCGTCTGGCTAGATAACCAATCGCTTGTTCTGTTGCAGAGCGGGATTTCACGCGTCGATTTCGTCATCCAGTGGGGTTTCAGCACTCACTTTAATGTTCTTCGGTAACATCACCGCACGGATTTTGGCTTCGATTTCTTTGGCCATTTCTGGATGTTCTTTCAGATAAACCCGTACATTATCTTTACCCTGGCCGATACGATTACCATCGTAGCTGTACCATGCGCCTGATTTTTCAACGATATTTTCATTGACACCCAGATCGATCAGCTCACCTTCACGGGAAATACCTTCACCATAAAGAATATCGAATTCAACTTGTTTAAAGGGCGGAGCCACCTTGTTTTTCACCACTTTTACGCGGGTTTCATTACCAAGGATTTCATCGCCTTTCTTGATGGCGCCAATACGACGGATATCCAGACGTACAGAGGCATAAAATTTCAGCGCATTACCACCAGTGGTAGTTTCAGGATTACCGAACATCACACCGATCTTCATACGAATTTGGTTGATAAAAATAACCAGAGTGTTAGATCTTTTGATATTGGCAGTCAGTTTACGCAGTGCTTGAGACATAAGGCGTGCTTGCAGACCCATATGACTGTCACCCATATCGCCTTCGATTTCAGCTTTAGGAGTCAGGGCGGCTACCGAGTCAACGACAACGATATCAACAGCACCTGAACGCACCAGCATATCGGTGATTTCCAAGGCTTGTTCGCCGGTATCAGGTTGAGAGACCAGCAAATCATCAATATTAACGCCCAGTTTTTCAGCATAAAGTGGGTCAAGAGCATGTTCGGCGTCAACAAATGCTGCGGTGCCGCCGAGTTTTTGTATTTCAGCAATAACATGCAGGGTAAGTGTGGTTTTACCAGAGGATTCCGGGCCGTAGATTTCAACTACACGACCACGTGGTAAACCGCCAATGCCTAAAGCAACGTCTAAACCAATAGAGCCCGTGGATACCGCGTCAATATCACGGTGGGCCGTTCCATCGCCCAAACGCATGACTGCACCTTTGCCAAATTGTTTTTCGATTTGACCTAAGGCTGCGCCAAGCGCTTTCTTCTTGTTTTCATCCATTTGGTGTGCCCTTTAGCTGATATCAAAGAACTATGGATTATCACACAGATAGCCTTGTCTCACCAGCGTCGATTCGTGTTTCAGGCAACCATTTTGAGGATAATATTTGTGTAATGGAGGTCAGGCGTAATATTCGGTAGATGCCAGTTTTTTTACCAGCCCATCAAGCGCGATAAATACCGCTTGCCGGCGAATGAATTCGCGATTGCCATGTAAAAGAAAGGTATTACAAAACACAGTTTGTTTATCGGCCCAGGCAAAACAGACGGTGCCTACTGGTTTTTCTTCTGAACCACCATCGGGTCCAGCAATTCCGCTTATCGCAACCGAAATGTCAGCAGCGAAGTTGATGATGGCGCCAGAAGCCATTTCTACCACGGTTTGTTCGCTGACAGCGCCGAATTTTTCCAGGGTGGCGAGTTTGACATCCAGATGTTGTTGTTTGATTTGATTACTGTAACTGACGATTCCACCTTCAAACCAGACGGAGCTTCCCGGCAAATCGGTACAGCATTTTGCCAGCCAGCCTCCGGTACAGGATTCTGCGGTAACTAATCGCAATCCTTGTGATTGAAGCGCTTGTGCCAGTTGTTGGGTAAGCTGATAAAGTGTTGCGTCAGAATAATCTTGCATACGCTAAACTATAAAAATGACTGAAAAACCTAATCATACGCCAATGATGCAGCAATATCTGCGTATCAAGGCCGAGCATCCTGAATTGTTATTGTTTTATCGAATGGGCGACTTTTATGAGTTGTTTTTCGATGATGCGCATAAAGCTGCTGAACTGTTAGATATCACCCTAACAGCGCGAGGAAACAGCAATGGTGCGCCGATTCCGATGGCGGGTGTGCCATATCATGCAGCAGATGGTTATCTGGCACGTTTGCTTAAAGCCGGTGTAGCAGTTGCTATTTGTGAGCAAATCGGTGATCCGGCCACCAGCAAAGGCCCTGTGGAACGTAAAGTCGTTCGGGTGTTAACCCCAGGCACATTAACCGATGAAGCTTTGCTCGATAGTAAACAGGAAAATCTGCTGGTTGCGATTGCCCGGAAAAAAGAGCATTTCGGGCTGGCAGTCGCCGAGATCAGTAGTGGGCGTTTTGAGGTTTGTCAGCACCAAACTTTAAACGATTTATTAGCTGATTTGGCCAGACTGCAACCGGCTGAAATTTTGATTGATGACAGTCATGGAAATACCTTTAACAGCTATAACAAGCAACTGAAGTTTGTGCCGGAATGGCATTTTGGGCTTGATGCCGCACGCCGTCGGCTGTGTGAGCATTTTGGTACTACAGACTTAAAAGGTTTTGGCTGTGATGAGTTACCGCTGGCGATTATGGCGGCAGGATGTTTATTAAATTACGCTCAGCAGACACATCGCACAGCACTGCCGCAATTACGCAAAATTACAGTTGAAACACCGGCTGACAGTATTCGTATTGATCCACAGTCCCGACGTAATCTTGAGCTGGAACAAAACCTGTCAGGTGGTCGCGAAAATACCTTATTGTCGGTGATTGATAACACGGTAACTCCGATGGGCACACGGTTACTGCGTCGATGGTTATTACAGCCGAAACGCGATTTAACCATCCTGCAACACCGTCAGTTGGCGATTGGCAACCTTATTGATCAGGATGTCATTGCATCGACACAGCTGCTGTTAAAGCCGTTAGGTGATATTGAACGCATTGTGACCCGTGTTGCTCTGGGGAGCGCCAGACCGCGTGATTTCGTGCAACTACGCCGAATGCTGACGGCTTTACCGAGTCTGCATCAACAACTATCAGGCGCGCAGGCCAGATTGTTGAAACAGATAGATCGCGAGTTGGGCACTTTTCCGGAATTACTTGATTTATTAAATGAAGCGATTGTGGAAGAGCCGCCGGTGCTGATACGTGATGGAGGAGTGATTGCCGAAGGTTATCATGCTGAACTGGATCGTTTACGTAACCTGCATCTGAATGCCAACGATTTTTTACGTGAACTGGAACTGCGCGAGCGTCAAAGAACCGGGGTCAGCACCTTAAAGGTTGGCTATAACAAAGTACATGGCTTTTATATTGAAATCAGCCGCGCACATAACATTCAGTTACCGGCCGATTACCAGCGCCGGCAAACACTGAAAAATGCTGAACGGTATATTACCGCTGAGCTGAAAACCCATGAAGATCAAGTGCTCAGTGCCAGCGAAAAAGCATTGGCCTTGGAAAAATCGTTATATGAAGAACTGTTTAAATTAATTCATCCAGAGCTGGCTGCATTAACGCATTGCGCTGCGGCATTGGCCGAGCTTGATGTGTTAACGAATCTGGCAGAGCGGGCGCAAACACTCAATTATGTTGCGCCGCAATTAACAGCCGACAAAGGTTTGTCGATTCAGGCCGGTCGACATCCGGTGGTTGAGGCCGTGCAGAAAACCCATTTCTGCCCCAATGATTTGCAATTAAACGAACAGTCGATGCTGGTGATTACCGGTCCGAATATGGGCGGAAAATCGACTTATATGCGACAGACTGCATTGATCGTCATCATGGCGTATATGGGCAGTTATGTTCCAGCGGAATCGGCGATTATTGGCCCGATTGATCAGATTTTTACCCGTATTGGTGCCAGCGATGATTTGGCCTCAGGACGTTCGACCTTTATGGTGGAAATGAATGAGGCGGCGAATATACTGAATAATGCCTCAGCACAAAGTCTGGTGTTAATGGATGAAGTGGGGCGGGGCACCAGCACTTTTGACGGACTGGCACTTGCCTGGAGCTGTGCTGAAAAACTGGTGCGGGATATTGGTGCTTATACCTTATTTGCTACACATTATTTCGAGATGACCCAGCTGCCAGCGTTATATGACAAAGCCGCTAATGTGCATTTGGATGCCATCGAACATGGCGACAAGATTGTGTTTTTGCACCAGTTAAAACCGGGGGCGGCCAATCAGAGCTATGGCTTGCAGGTCGCCCAATTGGCCGGGGTACCCAATGATGTGATTCAGGCAGCCAAACACAAACTGGCGACATTGGAATCACAACGAACGGTTGGCTCAAATGTGCAGGAGCAACAAGCACAACAGGATTTATTTGCTCAACCGGATAATGCTGTTTTGCATAACAAAATCGAGCAAATTAATCCGGATGAACTAACACCTAAAGCCGCATTGGAATTGATTTACGAGCTGAAAAAACTGGTTTGAATGATGCTGTAATTTTAATGCAATTGACCGGTTCGCTCACGATGCACCAATAAATCATGGGTCGGTGGCATTTGAACATGGAAGCCCTGTGTTTGCAGATTGTGAATAACTTTATTCACATCTTCCCGGGCCAGTTTACGATCCGGACTAAGTTCCAGTTCCATAACGAAGATTGGTTCATTGCCCATTGAGCTATACAAACTCGGCGGCACTTCTGAAAAATCATCTTTTTTACTAAGATAAAGATAGAGTTCTTCTTTTTTTCTGCTCTTGTAAATATAAGTTTTCATAATGACTCTGATTTACGAAATCGGTGGATGATAGATGATCTGCACAACCGTTCCGGCTGGATCATAACAATAAAAACTGCGGGCACCGTCACGATGAGTACGAGGCGGTTGGCGCATCGGCACTGCATGGTGATCCAGAAAGGCGTACCACTCATCGACTTGTTCCGGGGTCGGAATAATAAAACCAATATGGTCTAAGGGCTGAACCGGCGTTTTATTGATGTTTTCACCACGGTGCAGCGCTAGATTATCATTGCCAGAAGTCAGATAAACGTTATCAGGATCGGGACGCCACTCGACGTCCATGCCCAATAAATCCACATAAAACTGTTCGCAGGCTTCTAGATTTTCGACGGTTAAAGCCACATGACGCAAACCGCCAGTACGTGTTGGTCGCTGCATGATTACGCTCCGTTATTAGGGAAAAATTTTACGCTTGCTCGATCACTTCATAGTCATGAGTGATTTCTGCAGTTTTTGCCAGCATGATTGAGGCTGAGCAATATTTTTCAGTTGATAATTTAACTGCGCGGTCAACAAAGTTTGCTTTAAGGTTACGACCGCTAATGGTGTAATGCACATGAATTTTGGTAAATACCTTGGGCGCTTCTTCACTGCGTTCTGCGGAAACATCAACCACACAATCTGTTACATCCTGGCGCGATTTTTTCAGAATATCGATAACATCAAAAGACGTGCATCCACCTAAACCCAGCAGCAAGAGTTCCATTGGACGCATGCCGGTACCGTGGCCACCAGCTTCTGCTGGACCATCCATAACAACGGTATGACCAGTTCCGGATTCGCCAACAAATAAAACATCTTCAACCCACTTTACTCTTGCTTTCATTTAACTCATCCTGCGTAAAATACTGACAACAACGTTTAATTTTGCCATATTCATCGGAATTGGGCAGAATTAATCCTTATAAAAATAAAGCTGAGCCTTCATGACATGGATTATTTAAAACATAAAGAGAGAGAAGAGCAGTTGGCAGAGTTTTTCAAACACTGTCACAGCAAAGTTTATCCAGCTAAAACAATGTTGGCACGACCGGGTGATATTCCTGACAAGCTTTATTACATACGTGAAGGTTCTGTCAGTATTTGTGTTGAAAATGAAGAGGGTGAAGAGTTAATCGTAGCCTATCTCAATCAAGGCGACTTTATCGGTGAAGTGGGTTACTTCCATGACATCAGTGATCGTATCTCATTAGTCAAAGCCAGAACCGATTGCCGCACTGAAGAAATCAGTTACCAGACGTTAAAAGCCTTATCCAAAACAGAATTGAAAAGCTGCTATCCATATTTGCTTGAAACCTTGGGCGAACAGATGTCCAAACGTTTGCTGACCACCACCCGTAAAGCTACCAATATGGCGTTTATGGATGTATCGGGTCGGGTTGAGGAAGCCTTGAAAGATCTGGCAGCACAACCCGATGCCATGCGTCACGAGCAAGGCCGACAAATCAAGATCACCCGTCAGGAAGTCAGCCGTATTGTCGGCTGTTCAAGAGAAATGGTCGGCCGGGTATTAAAAGAATTACAGGATCGTGGTGTGCTTTGGGCTCACGGTAAAACCATGGTGTTGTTTGATGAGGAACACCGTGGCTTAAACGTTTCAATCAAAAAGGTTGGCTAACGCTGCGCCGGGATCATCTGCTCGCATAAAGGCTTCACCTACCAGAAACCCATTTACTCCGTGTTCACGCATTAAAGCGACATCCTCTTTACCAAGGATGCCGCTTTCAGTGATGACAATCGTTTCATCAGGAATGAAGTTGAGTAATTTGATCGTGGTTTCCAGCGATGTTTCAAACGTATGCAGATCACGATTATTGATGCCTATCAATGGCAGATTCATCACCATAGCGCGATGCAATTCTTCTTCGTTATGCACTTCTACCAGTACATCCATATCTAATTGAATCGCCAAACGGCTTAGTTGATCCAATTGATCATCATCCAACGCCGCAACAATCAGTAAAATACAGTCGGCACCAATCGCCCGAGCTTCAAACACCTGATAGGGATCAATAATAAAATCTTTACGGATTACCGGTAACTGGCTGGCAAAACGCGCCTGTTTCAGATAATCTTCGTGGCCTTGAAAAAAGTCATGATCGGTCAATACCGATAAACAGGCCGCACCACCGTTCTGATAGGACAACGCAATCTCTGCTGGTCGAAAGTCTGCTCGCAGCACGCCTTTACTGGGCGAAGCTTTTTTAACTTCAGCGATAACTGCACTTTGGCCTGCAGCCAGTTTACGTTCAATGGCTTCAACAAAGCCGCGAACCGGATCAGCATTTTCAGCCAGTTGTTGTAGTAGGTTTATCGGCAAACGTTTGCTGCGTTCAGCAATTTCATCTTGTTTGCGTTGCAGAATTTTTTTCAGAATATCGGGTGTGTCTGTCATATACGATCTTTTATAGTTGGCTGCACTTTACAAGCGCATCTAATTTTTGTTGGGCAATACCGGTATCGATAAAGTGTTTGGCTTGACGAACACCTTCGGCGAGGCTGTCAGCCAGATCCGCGGTATAGATTGCAGCTCCAGCATTGAGCACAACGATATCGCGAGCAGGACCTGGTTCACCGGCAAATACGCGCCGAATAATATCCAGACTTTGCTGAGCATTTGTTACTGTCAGCTCTGTGATATCGGTGCGTTGCAGCAGAAAATCTTCAGGTTTAATGGTGTAGGTTGAAATTTCACCATCTTTCAGTTCGGCGACAAAGGTATCAGCACCAATACTGATTTCGTCCATACCATCTGCGGCATGCACCACCATCACATGTTTACTGCCGAGTTTCTGTAAAACTTGAGCAATCGGTTCAACCCATTTTTTATCAAATACACCCATCACCTGATGTTTGGCTTTGGCTGGATTGGTCAGTGGGCCGAGTAAATTAAATATGGTCCGCACACCCATTTCACGGCGTGGTCCTACGGTATGCTTCATAGCACCATGATGGCGCTGGGCAAACATAAAGCCGACACCGGTAGTTTCAACGCAGTTGGCAACTTGTTCCGGGGTTAATTCCAGATTGACGCCAGCCGTTTCCAGTACATCAGCGCTACCGGAAGTACTGCTGATAGAGCGATTACCATGTTTTGCTACTTTGGCACCGGCTGCGGCAACAACAAAAGCACTGGCCGTTGAGACGTTAAAGCTGCTGGCACCATCACCACCGGTACCACAAGTGTCAATCACATGTTCACCCGTCACAAGAACAGGCGTAGCTAATTCACGCATGACTGAAGCAGCAGCTGCAATTTCGGTAACCGTTTCACCTTTCATCTGCAAACCAATCAGAAAGCCACCGATTTGAGCATCAGTTGCTTCGCCGGTCATGATCATGCGCATGGCGGCGGTCATTTGTTGTTCAGACAAATGCTGGTGTTGGGTAATCAGTTTAATAGCGCTTTGCATGGTGAATTCAATATCAGCCATGATGTTCATCCAGAAAATTTTTCAATAACTGGTGACCTTGCTCGGTCAAAATCGACTCAGGGTGAAACTGCACACCTTCAATCGGCAGTGTTTTATGACGAACGCCCATGATTTCATCAATAGTGCCATCAGCATTTTCGGTCCAGGCGGTTATTTCAAAGCAATCAGGTAGGGTTTCTTTTTTGATCACCAGTGAATGATAACGCGTAGCCTGCAAAGGATTATTCAGACCTCTAAAAACACCGACATTGTTGTGATGAACTGGAGAGGTTTTCCCGTGCATGATTTCCCGTGCATGTACCACATTTCCGCCAAAAGCCTGACCGATTGCCTGATGACCAAGGCAAACGCCCAGGATCGGTTTTTTACCGGCAAAGTGATGAATGACTTCCAGTGAAATGCCCGCTTCATTTGGTGTACACGGACCAGGTGATATCACAATCAGCTCAGGATTAAGGGTTTCGATATCGTTAATTGTCAGTTTATCGTTACGCTGCACTTCAACCTCAGCACCCAGTTCAGCAAAATACTGCACCAGGTTGTAGGTGAACGAGTCATAGTTATCAATCATTAACAGCATAGTTGATCCTGATAGTTATTCAGTCGGTTTTGGCGGCTCAAGACCAGCCTCGGCCATGGCAACGGCTTTGAATATTGCACGGGCTTTATTCATGGTTTCTTCCCATTCCATTTCTGGAACAGAGTCATAGACAATGCCCGCACCAGCCTGAATATGCAGTTGTTTATCTTTAATAACTGCCGTACGTATGGCGATAGCCGTATCCATATTGCCAGACCAGGATAGATAACCAATGGCACCGGCATAGACACCACGTTTCACCGGTTCTAATTCATCAATGATTTCCATTGCCCGGACTTTCGGTGCACCGCTGACTGTTCCAGCAGGGAAGGTCGCGCGCAGGGCATCCATTGCTGTCATGCCCGGCAAAACTTGACCAGTAACATTAGAAACAATATGCATCACATGTGAATAACGTTCTATGACCATTTTATCAGTCAGGTTTACTGTACCAGTCTGGCTGACCCGGCCAACATCATTACGGCCGAGATCAATCAGCATTAAATGTTCTGCTAATTCTTTTGGATCGTTGAGCAGTTCCTGTTCCAGTGCTTTGTCTTGTTCAGCGGTTGCCCCACGGCGTCGGGTACCAGCAATCGGGCGAACAGTCACCTCGTTGTCTTCCATACGCACCAGAATTTCCGGAGAAGAACCTACTATATGGAAGTCTTCCAGGTTCAGGTAATACATGTATGGTGAAGGATTTAATGTGCGTAAAGCACGGTATAAATCGATCTCCGCTGCGTGGAAAGGCACGGACAGACGTTGCGACAGTACCACTTGCATGATGTCGCCATCATTAATGTATTGTTTTGCCTTACTGACGGCTTCAATAAAACCATCATGGGTAAAGCCAGAAACAAAGTCCTGTTCTGACACGGTATTTTGTGGGCGTTTATCACTGAATTTAGGTGTGGTTTCGCGCAGCTCACGAATCAGCTGATCCAAACGTTGCTGGGCTTGATCGTAAGCGTCAGGTAAAGTCGGATCGGCGTGTACAATCAAAAACAAGCGTCCGCTGAGATTATCAAACACTACTAACTCGTCAGAGATCATCAGCAGCACATCAGGGCAGCCTAATGGATCATTTGCAGGGGCATCGCCTAAACGTGTTTCAACATAACGCACTGTGTCGTAGCCGAAATAGCCCACCAGTCCGCCATTGAATTTCGGCAGATGCTCCAGAGCAGGTACATTAAATTTTGCCTGGAATTCAGCAATCCACGTCAGAGGATCATCATGCTGGATTTCATTTATCAACACATCCCGTTGATAGATTTTGATCTGATCACCGAAGACTTTTATCACCGACTCACAAGGCAGACCAATAATCGAATAACGTCCCCATTTTTCACCGCCGTGAACGGATTCAAACAGATAGGAATAGGGGGCATCTGCCAGTTTAAGATAGGTACTTAATGGCGTATCCAAATCGGCGAGTACTTCGCGATACAGAGGGATGCGGTTATAGCCTTCACTGGCCAGTTGGTCGAATTGTGCCTGTTTCATCTGCGGCTTCTAAAAAAGAGTGTTTAACTCAGCAAAACTATCAATAACCGCAACCGGATTAACCGAGCGGATATCATTCCCGTGTTTGTAACCATAGTTCATACAAACAATTTATAACCGGCGGCGCGTGAGGTTTTAACCTCACTGACTGTGCCGCCTACCATTTTCGTAAACTGAGCCGGCATCGGCACACTGTTAACCAGTGTGCCGTCTGTAATAATTAGCAGAAAAGCCGGTCGGAGTTGCAGCATTGTCTAGATTTTAGCCTGGGCTAATTCAGCACGCAGGGCAGCGATAACGGTTTCATATTTATTCGGATCACTATCCTGAGCTGCACCAAATACGGCTGAACCTGCAACAAATGTGCGGGCACCAGCTTCAGCGATTTCGCGAATGTTCTGTACGTTCACACCGCCATCGATTTCCAGATCGATATCGTAGCCGCTTTCATCAATCATTTTGCGAGCCTGGCGTAATTTTTCCAGCGTGTGAGGAATAAATTTCTGTCCACCAAAACCAGGGTTAACTGACATCAGCAGAATACGATCGACTTTATCTAACACATGTTCAGCCAAGGTCAGCGGCGTAGCTGGATTAAATACCAAACCAGCTTTGCAGCCTTCAGCTTTAATCAATTGCAGGCTGCGATCAATGTGCTCGGAAGCTTCAGGGTGAAAAGTGATGAAACTGGCACCGGCTTTAGCAAAATCAGGAATGATGCGATCAACCGGTTTAACCATCAAATGCACATCAATTTCCGCCGTTACGCCATGCTTGCGCAAAGCTTCACAGACTAAAGGTCCGATGGTCAGGTTAGGCACATAATGGTTATCCATTACGTCGAAATGAACAATGTCAGCACCTGAGGCCAGTACATTTACTACTTCTTCGCCAAGACGGGCAAAGTCAGCAGAGAGGATTGATGGGGCAATTTTGAATTCGGCCATGTCGGATTCTCTTTAAGTTAGTTAAAAATTTGCTTTCAAAACCCGTTACTCTACCGTAAAAGATGGGTTTTTTCAGCTTTTGAAATTCACCAGCGCTGATTATACTGACGCCAGTTGCTTTACCGACACTAATAGGAAAATCGGTGCAAATCCAAAGACGATTGATTATTGCCTTGTTGATGCTTTTCTCACCTGTAATGACCGTGAATGCCGGTGCAGGTGAAAATGCGGCCGTGGATAAACCACAAATATTGCGTCAGGACTCGGTGACCAAAGGCTATCAACCTTTAGCGGTGGGAGAGCAATCCATTGCAGCTGCTTATTTACCGCAAACATTAGGTACACCACGCGGCGCAGTATTATTGTTGCATGATATCAACGAGCATATTGATAGTGCGGCTATCGGCTTATTAAGGCGTCAATTGCCCAGTTACGGTTGGAATACGCTGGCGATAAAAATTATTCGTTTCAGTGAGGCTAATGAAGAGGCTTTAGCTGATACGGAAACTGCAACGGCTCCCACTGCCGATGCTGAAGTACCGGCTGAAGCAGATGAAACGCCAGCACCTCCAGTAACCGAGGTGGAAGATGCCCCGGCAGAAACTCCAGCTAATGAATCAACCGATTCAGCTGAAACGACTCCACCTGCTGAACAAACCTTTACCAACATAACAACCGCACAACGCATTGATGCGGCCTTATTAAAGTTGCAGCAAGAAGGGCATGAAAATATTGTGCTGATTGGTCAAGGAGCAGGAGGGCAGTTAGCCCTCAAAACAATCAGTGAAACAGCAGTTCCCATAGCTGCTTTGATCATGATCAATACGGATGAATTAGCGGAAGGTATGAATATTACTGACGTGACTATTCCAATGTTGGAAATACTGGGAAGCCGGCAGCAGGATAATTTTAAACAAGCCATCTTGAAACGGCAGACACAAATGAAAACCGAGCAGAGAAACAATTACCATTTACGGCAAATTACCGGAGCTGATCATTATTTCAGTAGTGTGCCCCAACAGTTAACCAATCAAGTTCATGGCTGGTTGTACAAACAATTGCTCGATGAAGAGGCAGAACGTTAATGCAATTGTATTATGGTGGCCATGTTGTCTATCAGGCAGCATCCGATGAAGGCGTTATTGAGGTTGTGGATATAGAGAATACGCGCTCGTTGCATTTCGGAACTTACCCTCGTCAGAGCAGCATGTCTTTGCAATCTCCGCATTCACTTGAATTGAGTTATACCCGTGCCATGATGGCTGGATTATTGTTTCAACCTAAACCCAGAAATATCTGTGTTATCGGTTTGGGTGGTGGATCGCTGGTCAAGTTTTTATTGCATCATTTTGATGATTGTCAGATTGATGTGATCGAATATCGCCAGGATGTAATTGATGTAGCCCAGCGTTATTTCAATGTGCCAAAAAATGATGTGCGGTTAAGAATTCATCATGGAGATGGTTACCGGTTTGTCAGTGACCAGTTTTTCACTAATGGGTCTTTTTATGACATGTTGCTGGTCGATGCCTATGATCATTACGGGATGTCAGCCAGCGTAGCGGGCCAGGCTTTTTTTGATGCCTGTGCCGGTGTTTTGAATGATGATGGACTGATGAGCATCAATTTATGGGGAACCGATCGCCCTGGGTTCAGTCAATCCATGCAGCGTATTAATCGCAGTTTTGCTGATCAGACTTTGGTGTTGCCAGTAGCGGACAAAGGCAATGTGATTGGTCTGGCATTAAAACGAAAATTCAATGTAAGTCAGTTGAAAAAACACCGCGATTTAGCAGAAAACCTTGACCAGAAATTTGAGGTGGGTCTGCCCCAATCTCTGCGAGACCTGATTAAACAAAATATTTCCTTTTTAAATCGATTATTTCTTTAAAAATATTTATTTACAGGTGATAATTAAGGCGTTTTATGATAAAAATCATCTCACATCTTTTAGCGGATTAATTGCCATATGTTCAGGCTGATTTTCATAGCACTTTTACTGCACCTGCCAACGGTCACGATGGCAGCATCGGGTGAGATAGAATTGGTTATTGTGCGCTCAGAGAACAAATTACTGGTCAGGAAAGACGATAAAACGCTGCGGAGTTTTAAAGTGGCTTTAGGCAGTGGTGGTCGGCAGCCCAAAATGCAGGAAGGCGATCGCAGAACTCCTAAAGGCCTTTATCGAATAAGAGATATCCGCAGCAGTGATCGTTTTTATCTGTTCATGCATCTGGACTATCCCAATATGGATGATGCAAAACAAGCTTTGAAAGAAGGACGTATCACCCGCAAAGAATATCGCCAAATTTTAGCTGCATTCATCTATAACGAAACGCCACCACAAAACACACCGCTGGGCGGGCAGATTGGTATTCATGGAATTGGCGATGAAACACCTGACAAACTGGATATTCATGAAGTGTCGAACTGGACTCAAGGCTGTATTGCCATGCGTAATTCAGAAGTTCGAGAACTCGCTATGTGGGTCGAGAAGGGCACGCCAGTCATTATTGTTGATTCTCTGGAATCCTTTAAAGCCGCTGTTAATCCCTAAGCCATCCTATGGCCGAGATTTCGGTATTTATCGTCGGTGCTGAAAAGCTAAAATAACAACACCCTTGTTTGATACAATAAGCCTTTGATTTTTCGCAGTTGTTGATCTGAGGTTTTATGCAAGCCGCTCCTGATATTTTTTCCTACCGCAAGTTCTGGGCTCACCGCTTTGGTGTTGCACCACAATTGCCAATGTCACGCAGCGAAATGGAAGCTCTGGGTTGGGACAGTTGCGATGTCATTATCATTACTGGCGATGCCTATGTGGACCATCCAAGTTTTGGTATGGCGTTAATCGGTCGGCTGTTGGAATCACAAGGCTTTCGGGTTGGTATCATCTCGCAGCCCGATTGGAACAGCACCGAAGATTTTCAACGTCTTGGTAAACCGAATCTGTTTTTTGGCGTCACCGGCGGCAATATGGATTCGATGGTCAATCGTTATACCTCCGATAAAAAAATCCGGCGTAATGATGCTTATACCGCTGATGGTGAAGGCGGCAAACGACCGGATCATAGCGTCGTTGTTTATAGCCAGCGTTGCCGTGAAGCCTATAAAGGTGTGCCAATTGTTATTGGTGGCATCGAAGCCAGCTTACGCCGTATTGCCCATTACGATTACTGGTCTGAAAAAGTTCGTCGTAGCGTTATTATGGATTCCAAGGCCGATTTACTGGTTTATGGTAACGGCGAGCGTCAGGTAGTAGAAATAGCCCACCGTTTAGCTCAAGGTGAACCGGTAAGTGAACTGATTGATGTTCGTGGCACGGTCTATACGCGCCGTCATGGCCGACGTGATAACTGGTGGGAAAAAGATTCAACCAGTATTGATAAGCCGGGCCAGCTTAATCCACCGATTGATCCGTATCAGATGCAGACGGAAGAGAGCTGCGAGCAATCCAAGGCTGAAACTGCAGAGCAGGCAGCAGCTCCAGTTGAACCTGCTACCAATGTAATCAAAATTCATCGTGTCTCACCGCGAAACGCCGATAAAACAGTGATTCGCTTACCGCCATACGAAACGGTGAAAGACGATCCGATTATCTATGCCCACACCTCGCGGATTCTGCATCTTGAAACCAACCCTGGTAATGCACTGGCATTGGTTCAGCAACATGGTGATCAAGATGTGTGGCTGAACCCGCCGCCGATTCCTTTGACCACCAAAGAGATGGACGCGGTATTTGATCTGCCATACAGCCGTCTGCCACACAAGGAATATGGCAAAGCCAATATTCCCGCTTACGAGATGATTCGTTTTTCGGTGAATATTATGCGCGGCTGTTTTGGCGGTTGTACGTTCTGTTCGATTACCGAACATGAAGGTCGCATTATCCAGAGCCGCAGTGAAGATTCGATTATTCGTGAGATTGAGGCGATCCGCGATACTACCCCGGGTTTTACCGGCATTATTTCGGATCTGGGTGGCCCAACCGCCAATATGTATCGACTGGCCTGTAACAGTGAAGAAATCGAAGCCAGTTGCCGTCGTTTATCCTGTGTTTTCCCCGGTGTCTGTAAAAATCTTAATACTGATCACACACCGTTAATTAATTTATATCGTCGTGCTCGCAGCCTGCCTGGAATTAAAAAGATCCTGATTGCTTCAGGATTGCGTTATGACCTTGCTGTGTTATCACCGGAGTATGTCAAAGAACTGGTCACTCACCATGTTGGTGGATATTTGAAAATTGCCCCGGAACATACTGAAGATGGGCCACTGTCACAGATGATGAAACCGGGCATTGGGACCTATGACAAGTTCAAGGCTATGTTTGATAAATATTCAAAGCAGGCTGGTAAAGAACAATATTTGATCCCGTATTTTATTGCGGCACATCCGGGCACCACTGACGAAGATATGCTTAATCTGGCCTTGTGGCTGAAGAATAATGGCTTTAGAGCCGATCAGGTGCAGGCGTATTTGCCATCACCGATGTCAGCTGCTGCCGCAATGTATCATTCAGGTAAAGACACCTTGCATAAAGTGCGTCGCCAGGGTGGGGATATTACGGTGCCAAAAGGTTTGAAAGTGCGTCGTCTGCATAAAGCTTTTTTGCGTTATCACGATGCGGAGAACTGGCCTTTATTGCGTGATGCGCTAAAGAGCATGGGCAGAGCCGATTTAATTGGTAATGGAAAAAAACATTTGATACCCAGCTTTCAGCCCAAAGGTACTGGTGAAATGGGCGAAGGCAAACGGATCACCCGAAAAGCCAAAACGCCATCGACACAGCCAGCTTTTCGTACTCAACATGTTCGATCTAAAAAAGTTAAAAGTGGAACGCAACGTTCCCGTAAACGCTAAGGATTGAATGGAACCCAGCTATCAAAAGCTGGGTCAGACATGCATTCTGATAGTTTCCTATGGAGAGGAATAAATGCGTTTAACCAATACCTCTGAACGTTACGGTCTGATCAGCATATTGCTGCATTGGACAGTAGCGCTTCTCACAATCGGCTTGTTTATTCTCGGTTTATGGATGGTCGATCTGGGCTATTACGATGACTGGTATTATCAGGCACCCTGGTGGCACAAAGGCTTGGGTTTTATCGTTTTTCTGCTGGTGGTATTGCGTTGGTTATGGCGTCCTGTTGCAGGTAAACCTGCAGCGATTAAATCGATACCGGTTTGGCAACACTTGACAGCGAAAGCGGCCCATCAACTGATGAATATTGCCATCGTGATGTTGGCCATCACTGGTTATCTGATTGTCACTGCCAAAGGCCAGTCACTGGGCATTTTTGATTGGTTCAATATTCCAGCTATCACTCGTTTGACCGTTCAGACCAGTGATCTGGTGAGCAAACTGCATTTGTGGTCAGCGTATTTCATTATCGCGTTGGCATCTCTTCACGCCCTCGCGGCGTTAAAACATCATTTCATCAATAAAGACGCTACCCTGCGTCGCATGCTTAATCTTTAAACCAACAGGAGTTACCATGAAAAAAACCATCTTTGCTTTAGCGCTAAGTTCGGCATTTGTATTGCCAGCACAAGCAGCAGACTATGTGATTGATACTGAAAAAGCTCATGCATTTATCGATTTTCGAATTCAGCATCTGGGTTTTAGTTGGATGAGTGGCCGCTTTAATGATTTTGCAGGTACTTTCAGCTATGACGCCGAAAATCCTGAAGCGTCAAAAATTGATGTGAAAATTGATGTGTCCAGTGTTGATACCAATTTTGCCGAGCGTGATAAACATTTACGTGAGCAATTTCTGGAAACCGCCAAGTATCCTGAAGCACGCTTTACCTCAACCAGTTTTGAGCAGCAGGCAGATGGCACATTGTTAATGAAAGGCGATTTCACCTTGCATGGTGTGACTAAACCGATGACTATTCCGGTAGAAAAAGTTGGTGAAGGTGAAGACCCATGGGGTGGTTACCGTGTTGGTTTCCATGGTGAAACCAGCTTTATTATTGAAGATTATGGCATTGATGTCAGCAAGTTAGGCCCAAGCTCTCAGGAGGTGTTTCTGACACTGTCTATTGAAGGCATTAGAAAATAATACTGACTTAGGCTTTATCGGCGAGCGTATATAAACGTTGTAACTCGTCTTCTAAACTGTTTGCTGGTACAACTTCTTGTCCTCGGTTGTACCAGTAAGCAGCGTTGGACATATCACCTTCAATGCGATGCAGATAACCATGAATCAGACAGGCTAATGGATCACTGTATTGCTGGATAAGCTGATGAGCGTCATCCCAGTGTTTATCGCGAATTTTATCCAGTGCTTGAAGATGAATGACGCTCATTTATTTCCACAGTTTTATCCCTGCCAGCTGGCGCTGCCAAGCATAAGCAAACTTCCCACAACCGCAAACGGTGATGTGATCACCACAAACAACAATCGCATCAATTCACGGAAAATATAGATGATATCAGCGATATAACCCATAGCGAACCTCCTTTATAGTTGATGGTTGAATTATAATGAGTGCCTGTGACGTTAAAATGACATGACGATGACCCTTCAATGAATTTGCTAGCCCTCGATACCAGCTCCGAAAACTGTTCTGCGGCCATAACTATCAATGGTGTGATGTACCAACAACAGCAAATGACTCAACGAGGTCATTCGACCCTTATATTGGGGATGCTCGATCAGCTTTTCAAGCAAGCTGATGCATCAATAACGGATATCCATGCACTGGCATTTGGGCGTGGCCCAGGTTCGTTTACCGGGGTACGTATTGGCGTTGGTGTTGCTCAGGGAATTGCGTTTGCCCGCCAACTACCGGTTATTCCCGTATCAACGCTCGCAGCAGTTGCACAAGCCGCCTATGACCTTACTGGATATGCAAATATCGCCGTAGCGATGGATGCACGGATGGACGAAATCTATGCTGCCAGTTATCAGGTGCTAGAAGGTTTTGTCACGTTGTCTGGAGAAGAACAAGTCTGTGCAGCCGAACAGTTTTTACCAAGTAATACTGAGATGTGGTTTGGCGCGGGCACTGGTTGGGAGGTTTATGCCCAGACACTGCAAACAAACTTTTCCGGACAACTAATTGATCAAAAAACCGATATGTATCCACAAGCTGCGACTATCTTGAAACTCGCTGAGCAACTTTATGCTCAAGGTGAATTTGTCAGTGCTGATAAAGCGTTACCGGTTTATCTTCGAAATGATGTGGCTAAAAAGAAGGCACAGCAGGGATGATCAAAAAAGCAGATAATATTTTTGCTTCGCCGCTGGAGCAAATGGTGGACTTTCGTTTTGATGAGCGGGTGGTGGATGTATTTCCCGATATGATCCAGCGTTCGGTGCCAGGCTATGGCACCTTGATTTCCAATATCGGAATTCTGGCCGCGCGTTATGCTCAACCAAACAGCAATTGCTATGATTTGGGCAGCTCATTGGGTGCGATCACCTTATCAATGCGCCAGAGAATTAAAGCTGAATCTTGTCAGATCATCGCCGTGGATAATTCTGCCGCGATGATTGAACGCGCTGAAAAAATTATCGCTGCAGACAATAATCGGGTGCCGGTTGAATTACGCTGTGAGGATATAAATCAGACAGCGATTAAAAATGCCTCAGTGGTAGTGATGAATTTCACCTTGCAGTTTATTGCGCCGGCATTACGTGATGATTTGATTGATAAAATTTATCAGGGTTTGAAGCCCGGTGGCGTGTTGATCCTGTCGGAAAAACTGGCTTTTGATATTGATGATCAACAAGCGTTTTTTACTGAGGCCCATCATGATTTCAAACGTGCCAATGGCTATAGTGATCTGGAAATCAGCCAGAAACGCAGTGCACTGGAAAATGTATTAATCCCCGAAACTCTGGCAACGCATCAACAACGCCTCAGTCAAGCTGGTTTTGCTAAGAGCGAATGCTGGTTCCAATGTTTTAACTTTGCCTCTTTGATAGCATTTAAATGACCGTATATGAACCGTTTTACCAGTGGCTTGAATCTGTTGATCAAGCTGAGTGGGCCAAAAAATTGGCTACGTTTACTGCTGAAAGACTCGCTGATGATTTCCATGGCAAGATGCCGTTATGGCAACAGGCATTAGCAGATTTACCAGCAATAAAACCTTCGACAGTTGAACTGCAACAACAGGTGCGGATCGGCATCTCGGAGGATTTAACTGCCTTTGATAAACAAACCTTTATTGATCTAATCAAAACTTTCCATCCCTGGCGCAAAGGACCGTATAAATTATTCGATATCCACATTGATACTGAGTGGCGATCTGATTGGAAATGGGATCGAGTGTTACCACATATCAGTTCATTGCAGGGACGTGCAGTGTTAGATGTGGGCGGCGGCAATGGCTATCACGGCTGGCGCATGGTAGGTGAGGGCGCACGCATGGTGATGGGAATTGATCCAACACTGGTCTTCAGCATGCAATATCAACTGATGCAGCATTTTATTCAGAGTGATAAGCATTTTGTATTGCCGATTGGCATTGAACATATGCCGGAAAAACTGCACCTGTTTGATACAGTGTTTTCGATGGGCGTTTTGTATCATCGCCGCTCACCGTTGAAGCATTTGATGGAGTTACGCCATTGTCTTCGTTCAGGTGGCGAACTGGTGTTGGAAACGTTGACCATTGATGGGGAAGAAGGCATGAGTCTGATGCCAGAAGAACGTTACGCCAAAATGCGTAATGTCTGGTTTATACCCTCAGTGCCAACCATGTTGTTATGGTTGCGTAAATGCGGTTTTAGGAATGTGCGTTGTGTAGATGAAAATCTGACATCGTTAGATGAGCAGCGGGCGACTGAATGGATGACCTTTGAATCGTTAGAGGATTTTCTGGATCCTCAGGATATCAGTAAAACGGTAGAAGGCTATCCGGCACCAAAGCGGGCAGTATTTATCGCCGAGGCGCCCTAGAAAGCCATTGAGCTGGGTGAAATAGAAATCCATTTGCCGCTGCGATGCTGGCAGGCATCCAATGATTTTTCCTGCAGATCTTCACCATTTTTAATTTTCAGTTGATAAGCCAGACAAGGGTAGTGGCCATAGGAATAACTGCGTTGCAGTTTGATTTGATATTGAATGCCGGTATGGTCGTTATGCCATATATGCTCGGATTCAAAATCATTTGATGAGAGGATTTCCTGAGTGCGATCCAGATCAATAGTGGTCATTGCAGTATCTGTTTCAATACCTGCTTCAACACCGGCTAACAAATCCAGTGATGCATAGGCTTGCGGTAATAACAGAGCAATTAGCAGAGCAGGATAAAAAGCATTATGCCAAATACGATTCAATGTTCATTCCCATCATTGGTTTATTTCCATTAGATAATGAAATATAACATCCTTCAATAAGTAAACTATCCTGGTTTGTGCAGGATATTTTTCCTTTAAATCCAGAAGCTTAATAATTGAAATATTTTTACAGTTCGCTATCCAATTGAATATTTAGCCGGTTTAGAAAGAATAGGCTATTAAAATGCTCCGTTTTTACGCATTTTCATCAGTTGCATTGACCTCAAACGTACCATCGCCGTGAACGCTGACCGAAAATTGTATTGGTCTGCAGCAGACAAAACAATCCTCGATGTACTGTTGATAATCAATCGTGCAATCCAGCAAAACCTCAATGGTTTCACCGCAATACGGGCAGCTTAGCGAATGTTCTTGTAAGGCCTGCATCGTCCTGCTCCAAAAGTTGTGGTTTTATGATATGAAAATACTTATCAGCCATTAGTTCGGCAGCAGACAGCGTTTCATACGTTATTTGTGTTTGATCTCTTAATCTTTTATAAGATTGATGTAATTTATTTGAGATGAATCAATGCAACACGCGATAAAGCAAACCTTAACGTCGCTTTTAAAAAGCTGGCGTGAGCAATTTAATTCTCATCCGGCGGTATCAATCTTTATTATTGCAGCAGTCAGTTTAATAGCAGGCTTATTGCTATTAAGTCTGCTGAATATACACTCAAATATTGATCCACAATTTTTAAAGTGGGCCTTGATTGGCGGTGGCGTCGGAGCATTGTCGACAGCATTAGGTGCTGCGCCTGGTTTATTTGTTAAAAAACTTCCAACGGTTACAGAAGACACAATGCTTGGCATGGCGGCCGGCATGATGTTGGGGGCAAGTTTTTTTTCACTTATCCTTCCTGGGATAGAGGTTGCCACTGATCTCACGGGTCATGCAATAGGTGGTGTGGGGATTATTATTTTTGGCATGTTAGGTGGCGTTTTGTTGATGTTAGGGCTTGATTATTATCTGCCTCATGAACACCAACATTCGGGTCCTTGCGGAGCAGGACATCAACAAGTCGGAAGGGTTAGCTTGTTTGTGCTGGCAATTGCCTTGCATAACTTCCCTGAGGGCATGGCGATTGGAGTAAGTTACACCGATGGTAATTTGTCGGTCGGTATTCCACTGACAGCGGCTATTGCTTTACAAAATATTCCTGAAGGACTGGCGGTTGTACTGGCACTCAGAAGAATCAATATTTCTGCCGGTAAAGCGGTTGCGATTGCGGCGGCGACAGGGTTGGTGGAACCGATTGGGGCGTTGGTAGGCATAATCTTATCCAGCGGCTTACCGGTTTCCTATCCATTAGGTTTGGGTATTGCTGCCGGTGCGATGATTTTTGTGGTATCGCACGAAGTCATCCCCGAAACGCATCGAAATGGTCATCAAACAAGGGCCACAGTTGGTTTGATGGGCGGCCTGTTTGCCATTATGCTGATTGACACTCTATTAGGATGAGCGAGTGTACTCAAATAAATAGCGATGATCGCCCAGACCAATACCTTCGGCTATCTGTTTAAAGCCGTATTTTCGATAAAAATCCAATAGTTGCGGATAATGAGCGACGGCATCTAATTGCAGTTTAGCGTCGCCGATTAAACCAAGGCAATGTTCCAACAATAATCGTCCATAACCAGCTTGCTGATGCTGAGGATGCACAGCCAATTGAGTCAGATAAAAATCAGCAGCGGGAGCATCTGGCCAGCAATCCGCGTAATGATCAGCAGGTTTTAAACCTAATGCTACGCTGCCAATAATCTGAGAATCCTGCTTTAAAACATAAACTGATTTTTGCAGCAGATTTTGGCTGACAAATTCCTCATCATAGAGATCGAGCCAATGTGACATGCCTTGTTGATACATATCATTGGCACACTCATTTAACAAAGTGACAATTGCTGGCACATCTCGCCGACTTGCGAGTTGAATTTGTAAATTAACCATCTTAAAAGTTTAATTTAGTGGCCAAATCAGCATGATTACGGTGAGTGTGACCGCTCCAATAAATAAATTCATTGGTACACCGACTTTTAAGAAGTCACGGAAATGATAACCACCTGGACCATAGACCATCAGATTGGTTTGATAACCTAGTGGCGTTGCAAAGCTTGCTGATGCCGCCATCATGATGGCGAAGACAAACGGCTCATTGTGCAATCCGGCTTTAGCGGTTAATTCCAGCACGATGGGCAACATTAATACGGCCGCAGCATTATTGGTGATGACTTCGGTTAATATCGAAACAGCAATATAAGTCATCACTAACATCAACCAGGGTTGATTCTGGCTCAGCGAGACAATGCCCGTCGCTAAATAGTCCGCCACACCGGTTTGCTGTAAAGCCACACCTAAGGCAAATGAAGCGGCTATGGTTAAAATAACGGTTAAATCCAGACTGCGTTCTGCCTGACTCACTGAACAACATCCGGTCAGTATCATCAGTGTTGCACCAATCAATGAGGCATGGAGCATATCGATAACGCCAAAGCCGGCTGCCGTAACCAAAGTAATTAATATGACCCAGGCTAAACCGGCTTTGTCATGATTAGGTGATTCTTTACCCAGATCATTTATCAATAAAAAATCTTTGTTGTAGCGTTGGCGACTGATAAAAGCCGGTCGGGCTTCAAGTAAGAGTGTATCGCCTGCTTTTAAGACGATATTGCTCAAATTGCCAGCAATACGTTCACCATTTCGCGCTACAGCCATTATTACAGCGCCATAGCGTTGACGAAATTTTGCTTCACGAATCGTTTCACCAATCGCTGCACAATGCGGAGAAACGACGGCTTCCACCAAACTACGCTCAGGTCGATCTGCAGAAAGTACTGTGCTTTCCGCATCAGAAGTTGAAGCGACAATACCTCGGATACGAAGTAAATCAGTAATACCTTGTGTATCACCAGCGAATACTAAGCGATCACCACTTTGCAAGCGTTGTTCCGGTGTTACAGCTGTTAATAATGTCCCATTACGTTCGATTTCAACCAAATAGACACTTTTTTGTTCACGAAGCCCTGCTTGTTGAATACTCTGGCCTACCAGTGGACCATTTGCTTCAACCATCACCTCTAAAGTGAACTCACGAACATTTTCAAAAGCATGACTTTTACCGACATTAGGTAGCCATTTAGGGAAAAACAACCACATAAAAATCAGGCCACATATCGCTACTGGAAGCCCGATGATAGTAATGGAAAAAATTGAAAAACCTGCTTCACCTGTCAGTGATTGATATTGTCCATTCACTACCAGATTGGTACTGGTACCAATCAGGGTTAATGTACCGCCCAAGATTGCTGTATAGCTTAGCGGTATCATGATTTTTGAAGGGTTAATGTTTATTCGTTTACACCAGGCGAGCAGACCTGGAACCATGGTAGCGACCACAGGGGTGTTATTTAAAAAAGCACTGAGGAAAACCACCGGTGTGAACATTCTGAGATAAGAGCCACGAATGGTTTTTGGTGACCCCAGCAGCGACTTGACCAGAATGTCCACCCCACCTGAAGCATGTAAGCCAGCGGCGACAATAAACATGGCAGCAACGGTTATTAAACCCGCATTACTGAAGCCTGCCAACGCCTGCTGGCCATTGAGAATTCCGGTCGCTAGTAACACAGTCATTGCCGTGATCATGGCGATATGTGGTCTTACGCGAGTAAATGTCAGTACTAACAATACCGACAAAGTTACGGCTATGGTGAACCAGCCTTCCCAACCCATTTACAACCTCAACTCATTTTTCAAAGTGGTAATAATGACAGATTTGTAAATAAGAGGAATTAATAAGGAAGAATATGGTTATATTAAATGGTTATATAGGTAACCTTGCATCATCAATTTAAGAATCACGAAGCTCCCATTATTCAGGCCACTGCTGTGGTACTTTTTGGATCTGTGAAATGTCATAACCTTCTTCTGCAAGCAATTGCAGCATTTCCAGATAATCTTTCTCAGGAATCTTCGGCGTTCTTGCCATTATCCATACAAAATCGCGTTTTTCGCGTCCAACAATGGTCTGCGTGTAATCGTCATTTAAATAGACGATTCGATAATCGGCTTTGATGGGCCAGATAAACTGCATACCCCAGACGGCATTGGATTCTGTGTCGGTAATAAAGCCTTTAGGGTGATACTGCTTTTGTTCACCATCAAAACTGTCTTTATTAAAGGTAAAAGTAGTGGCGATGGTGCCATCATCATTTAATTCGTAAGTTTCCACGGCATTATGAGCACCTTTTTCGATAAAGGTTGGAATATTGGCGATCACATACCAATCCCCCATAAATCGATTGATATCAACATAGTTTTCCGTGCGAATTGGTTTTGACATTGACTGGCATCCTGCTAAAAGCGTGATAAACAGCAACAGAGATAGTTTGCGAACAGACATCGACATCCCTCCTGATTAGAGATGTCGATGATGGTTTGTTCGTTGTGAACCGGATGTGAAGGGAGGTGTGGCTGAGCTAGCGGTTAATGCAATCAGGATTTAGCTTTGATGAGTTGTTTCAGCTCTTCAATTTGTAGCGATAAGTCTTCAATTGTCATATCGTATTTATGGGCTTCTTCACGCTCTTCAGCGCGTTCCTGCTCCATAACATTCACCACGATACCAATCAGCATATTGAGAAAAGCAAAGGTATTGAGGAAGATAAAAACCAGATAATAAATCCAGCTTAGCGGGTAAACCTCCATCGTTTCATACATGACATCGGTCCAATCCTCAAACGTCATTACCCGGAATAATGTCAGCATCGATACCGCTATATCACCCCATAAAAAGTCATTAACATCAGCAAACAGTGTGGTGCCGATAGCGGCAAAAATATAGACGATGATAAACATCATCAATGCGACGTAGCCGAGTTGTGGCAGGGCTTTCAGCAGTGAGTTCAATAAATGGCGTAATTCCGGAATCACCGATACCATCCGTAATACACGGAAGATACGAATCAGCCTGGCGACATACGCCAGCTCACTGTCATTCACCGGTATCAAACTGACCGCGACGATTACGGTATCAAACACATTCCAGCCGCTTTTGAAGAAATCCCGTTTATTGGGTTCGGCTAAAAATCGGACACTGATTTCCATCACAAAAAACAGTGTTATCGCGTAATCCAGCCAATCTACCAGACGTAAAATCTGCAGCGGAATTTCATAGGTTTTAATGCCAGTGACCATGGCAGAGAACAAAATAACACTGACTACGACAATTTCGAATAAACGATTCTCTCGTAAGCGTTCCAGTCTGTTTTGAAAAGATAGCGGAGAGGGGGCTGAAGTTTGCATAAAATTAAAGCGGCCATTGTTTAGATCAAGCCGCGATCATAGTCAGAATTTATAACAGGTCAATGGCGTTTACATTTTATAACCAGGAATTTGCCTAATCGTGATCAGTAAGGTTATTAATTAGCGTCAAAATAACCTTTCTGTTTGCCTCATTCAGTCCACGGAATAAATCCAACAGAAGTTGTTCAGATTCGGTGATAGGCAAAGGCACAGTGCGATAGGCATCGGGCCTTATTTTGGCGGCAACTGACTGGCGTTGATGCTTTTCATAATAATTTGCAAGACGCATAACGATTTCCATATTCAGACTGATGTCATGCTGTAAGCTAAAATCGCGCAAACTGGTTTTTAACTCATCAGGAATACGTAAGCCAAATGCCTCGGAGTTGGAATAGGTAGGATGTTTTTTCAGAAAATCCCGGACAGCTGTTTTGCTGAAGCGGATTGAGAGACTGTTTTGTAATAAAAACAAGGCCTCACTGGTCGTGCTTCGATTATGTTGTTTTGCTTCGAAACGTAACCAAGACATTAGCTCAGTTGGAAGTCGAAGGCCAAAAGGTCCTTTTCTCGCGCTCATTAATTAAAGAGTGTAAACAGTTGTTATTGACATAGTTAGTTACCATCTGTAGTTTCATTACCACTGGTATCTATTACCGTGATATTTGGTTAAGCTAAGTGTTACTCAGTACACGTGAACCCTTTGTGAAAAGGGGCTATACAGCTGACGGAACGTATGGCTAAAGATCAACGTTAAGGACAAGGCACGTAGTGTGAGAAACACATTATTAGAAAATGCTTTCAAGTTCGCACATGAAGGCATCGTCATCACGGATGAAAACCAGAAAATCGTTGATATCAATGATGCGATACAACAGATTACCGGCTACTCTCGTAGTGACCTTATCGGCAGCGATCCCCAAATACTTAGTGCTGAATGCCAAAATAAAATTTTAAATCAGACAATCTGGCAATCATTGCAACGCAATGGTTTTTGGCATGGTGAAGTCTCAAACAAACGTAAGGATGGTTCGCACTACATCGCTCGTTTGAGCGTGAAACGGGTAAATGCACTCGGCAAGGTGTTTTATCTGGGTCATTTAAGCGATATCACTGCTGACAGAAAATACCGTGGCATCCTTTCCGATCTCATTCTTAACCGTAATTCTCACCAAATTCTTAATAAAAACCGACTTGAAAATGAATTTCGTCGTATGAGTGCGATTGCTGATAATCAGAATGAAAAACTGGTTGTGGCATTTATGGATCTGGATGAGTTCAAAACAATTAATGATATTCACGGCAAAGTCGCAGCAGATAATTTATTAAACCAAGTACCGCAACGGGTACGAAGCGTTTTAACCGAAACCGATAGTATCGTGCGTTATGGTGGGGATGAGTTTGTTTTAATTATTGGTGGCATTAACAATCATGCCATTGCCTCAGAGAGTATTCAGAAAGTACTGGCAGCGATTGCTAAACCATTTATCGTTAACGATGTACCGGTGATGGTTACCGCTTCAGTTGGCTATACACTCTATCCTGAAGATAGAGGTAGTCTGGATACCTTAATCCGCCATGCTGATCAGTGCATGTACAAGGCAAAACTGGATGGGAAATCCACAGTATTTGCATACGACCCTGATGAGGAAGTGCAGATTACCGAACGTAACCAGCAATTACGGGAAATTGCTACGGCGATTAAGGAAGATCAGTTTGTTCTGTTTTTCCAACCCAAAGTGACACTCAGTACCGGGCATATATTTGGTTTCGAAGCATTGATACGCTGGCAACATCCACAAAAAGGTTTGCTGACCCCGGACAAATTCATAGATCAGGTGTATGACACCGAACTGGAAGTCAGTCTGGGGCAATGGGTTATTGCTCAGGCATTAAAACAACTCGCAGAATGGCAGCGGGCAGGTTATAACTACCAGTTAAGTATTAATCTTACGGCTTATCATTTATCGACCAGTGAGTTCTTTGATTGGCTGCAAACTCAGATTAAACAGTTTCCCAACCTGGATACGCGTCGATTTCAAATCGAGATCCTTGAAAGTAATCGCTTAAGTGATCTAAGCCTAATCAGTAATGTCGTCGAGTTTTGTAAATCCGAGTTTGGCATCACTACCGCATTGGATGACTTTGGCACGGGGTATTCATCGCTAACCCATATCCGGGTACTGCCTGTAGATGTAGTAAAAGTTGATCAAAGTTTTGTTCGTCGCATGCTGACGGAACCTGAAGACTGCAAAATTGTGGAAGGGGTTATTGCGCTTGCCCAATCCTTTAATATTCAAGTGATTGCAGAAGGCGTTGAATCCATTGCTCACGGTGAAGTGTTATTAGCCATGGGCTGTAACCAAGCACAAGGATATGCATTAACCAAACCTCTACCGATTAAACAACTTAATAGTTTTTTAACAACGTATAAACCTTTCACTCAATGGTGTGGTCAAGCAGAACTGTTAAAAAATTATAAACAGGCACGGTTAAGTTTGTTTTATTTCTACCTGAAACATTGGATGCATCAACTCCAAGAAACCCTTTTCGCAGAACCCGAAATCAAAACCGAATGGCCGATAACGAATTTATCAGATTCTCACTGCGGCATCTGGTTGGAAAAAGCGCAATATCATCATTACTTTGATAATGCGACGCTCAGCAAAGTCACTCACTATCATCAACATATATTTCAATCCGGGAATGATCTGCTGGCAAGATATCTGGCAGGTGATATACACGCCAGCCGCGCCAGCTTTACAGCCCAGGTAACAAGTTTTCAAGCGACTCTCACAGAATTAAATTCCTTAATCAAAGGTATGACAGACTAATCCACTGGCCTATAAAGCCTTGACATCACTGCTTAAGATTGAAATGATATGATATATCATAATTTGAGGGTGTCTGATGAAAGATGATTTGGCTGTAGTTTGTTCCGGAGCCTGCATGGTTCATTGTTTAGTAACACCTATCGTCATTGGCTTTAGTGCGGCAGGGTTGTTTGGGGAGTGGCTAAGCTCTGAATGGGTACACCAATTGATGCTGGTGCCAGTAGTTTTATTGGCTTTGTTGAGTTTACCTGGGTCGTACAAAAAGCATAAAAATAAATGGCCATTGCGCTTGGCAGCCCTTGGCATCTTAACCATGGTGTCAGCGTTAGTGGGACCAGAGTCGATGGAAACCTGGATAACCATTAGCGGCGGGATTTTGCTGATTACAGCGCACCTATGGAATCGCAATTTATCAATGCAATTGCTGCCAGCCCAAGGAGGACAAGTTAATGGATGAAAAGACTTTATTGGCAGCTCCAGAAGCTGAGTATATGAATGCCGAGCAATTGGCATTTTTTGATCAACGACTACAACAACTGCGAACCGAAACGCTGGATGAAATAACCGCAATAAAAAACCAGATGCTGGGCAATAGTCAGGTCAGTGATGTGCTGGATAGGGCACAACAGGAGGAAGAATCGCAAATTGCTCTACGGATTGCCGATCGAAAACGTCAGCTGATTCCTAAAATCGATGCAGCAAGGCAAAGAATCCGTATCGGTGAATATGGCTATTGTCTGCAGACTGGTGAGCCTATCGGTATTCAACGATTATTGATTCGTCCCACTGCTGAATATTGCACTGATGTAAAAACCATTAATGAACAAAAAGAAGGGATTTATGAACACAAATCTCGATAAACGTTTACCCGTTACCGTGTTGTCCGGATTTCTCGGCGCCGGTAAAACCACCGTGTTAAATCATATTCTGAATAACCGTGAAGGACGCAAAGTCGCGGTTATTGTTAATGATATGAGTGAAATAAATATCGATGCACAACAAATCCAGCAGGATGTGCAGCTCAATCGCGCCGAAGAAAAACTGGTGGAAATGAGCAATGGCTGTATCTGCTGCACTTTGCGTGAAGATCTGTTGATTGAAGTGCGTAAGTTGGCCGCAGAGCAACGTTTTGATTGTTTAGTGATTGAATCAACCGGTATTTCTGAACCGTTACCGATTGCTGAAACCTTTACTTTTGCTGATGAAGAAGGCGAGAGTCTGTCGCAAATTGCCAGACTGGATACCATGGTCACGGTAGTGGATGCGGTGAACTTTCTGCGCGATTTTAATGAAGCCAAACATTTACAAGAGACCGGTGAAAGTTTAGGTGAAGAAGACATGCGAAGTGTCGCCGACTTGCTGGTGGACCAAGTTGAGTTCTGTGATGTGATTTTAATCAGCAAAACCGATTTATGTACCAAGGAGCAGTTAACCGAGCTGACCGGAATTTTGAAAAGTCTCAATACCGAAGCTGAATTGATCGCGATAGAAAATGGTCAGGTTCCATTGGACAAAGTATTGGGAACGCAGAAATTCAGTTTTGAAAAAGCCGAACAAGCCGCGGGCTGGCTGAAAGAAATGCGCGGTGAGCATATTCCCGAGACCGAAGAATACGGTATCAGTAGTTTTACCTATGTTGCCAGACGGCCGTTTCATCCACAGAAATTCTATGATTTTCTGCATCAGGATTGGCCTTGTGGCAAGTTGATCCGCTCCAAAGGCTATTTTTGGTTAGCCAGTCGACCGCAATTCGCTGGTCAGTGGAATCAGGCGGGAGGTATTGCCCGTTATGGATTTGCTGGAATGTTCTGGAAAGCCATCCCCGAAAATCGTTGGCCGCAGGATGCAGAAAGTCTGCAAACCATAAAAGAAAATTGGCAAGAACCATTTGGTGATATGCGTCAGGAGCTGGTCTTTATCGGTCAGAACTTAAATCCAAAAGCTGTGACAGCCCAACTCAATGATTGTTTGTTAACGGATAATGAATTATTGGCTGGCAAACAGCTATGGGAATCGTTACCCGATCCTTTTCCACTTTGGGATGCCGCTTGAAATGAATCAGACCGCCACGGCCGAAAACCCAGTGTTTGAGCATGTGCAGCAAGCAGATTCACCGCTAGTAATGACGGCTATTTATGAGCCTCAAATTAATCTCGCGGTCTGGCAACGGCAATTACCCACGGCGTTGCAGAATTATATTACTGCATTAACACAAGGCCTCAATGCGTTACAATTGCGTACTGTTATCGCTCCAGCCGAAGTCGGTGACTGGCTAACCGGGTTATTACCCGAAGATCCGCAACGCTATTTGTTTATCGACGATGTCAGACAATTGGCAGAAATGTATGCAGATCTGTTTGAATTAAACACCGTTGGCTTGCGACTGAGCCTGATAAACGAGACTATGTGTCCCAGATTTCATACCGACCATTTAATATGCCGAATGGTAACGACCTATCATGGTCATGGCAGTGAGTGGTTGAGAGAAGAAAATGTGGATCGTTCAAAGCTTGGAGCAGGTGCAAAAGGATTGGCAGACCATTTGTCAGGGATCTATCGACATCACAGTGATATTCAACAGCTGCAACCGGGAGAGGTGGCATTGTTGAAAGGCGATGGTTGGATGGATAGTCAGGTGAGTGGCATTGTGCATCGTTCGCCACATATCCATAAAACTGAGAAACGATTATTGTTAACCTTGGATTTTGCAGAGTGATTGGGAGACAGTTGAAAATGCGGATAGCACCATATTTGTTTTCTGCGGTTTGTGGTTTTGGTCTTATGCACATCGTATATGCTCATGAAGAGTCCCATGATCATAAACATCACGAGCATCACGAACATGAGGGACATCGTCATCATGGAGCGCATGTTCACGGTATGGCAACCTTGGATCTGGTGATGGATGGTCAGGAATTGATGCTGCATCTGCAATCACCGCTAATGAATTTTGTTGGTTTTGAACACAAGCCGGAAACAGAGCAGCAAAAAGCCATTTATCAGGATATGTTGCAACAGCTTGAACGAATGGATAGCCTGCTGACGGTTGATGGCTCGACTTGTCAGGCTGAATCAATTGAAGTGGAAGATCCTTTTGCCAATCATGATGAAACCGATCACGCAGATATTGATGTCAGCTATTTTTTTCGTTGTGACCAAGCAGATAAAATCACTGGATTAAAAATCAATTTGTTTGATTTGTATAACCGATTGGAGACACTGCAAGTGCAAATGGTATTACCATCTGGACAACAGCAGTTAGAACTTAACCCCCAACGCACCACTATCCGGATCAACTAATGGCGACATTTGATGTAGATAACGTATTACAACAAGCTGAGCGTAGTTGTGTTGAGCATGGCGCGCGTTTAACCAGCAAACGCAAACATATTCTTGAAGTGTTGTTAAAAGCAGAAGCACCTCGTTCAGCCTATGAAATCGCCGAGTTGTATCGTCAGCAAACCGATGAAAATATTCCGGTTATGTCGGTATATCGCATGCTGGATTTTCTGATGCAGAACAGCCTGGTACATAAACTGGCCTCCAACAATAAATTTATTGCCTGTGCACATATCGCCTGCTCACACTCACATCAGACACCACAGTTTCTGATTTGTGATAAATGTCAGCAGGTGCGGGAAATCGGCGTGGATAAGCAATTAATCCATGCGCTGGAAGAAAGTATCGAACATAACCATTTCCAGCTTAATAGTCCGCAACTTGAACTGCATGGACTATGCGAAACTTGCCAACAACAACGCTAAGCAGATATTTTCACAAGTATATAAACGTATTTTTAATGATTAGATGATGTGATATATCGTATTGATACCTAATATCTGTTTGCAAAATCAAAATCCTCACCAAAGTGGGGCTCAGGAGAAACCATGCTGGAAGTGCACCAGTTAACCAAATCATTTGGCAATCGAATTGCTGTTGATCATCTCAACTTCAGCATCGATTCCGGTGAAGTATTATGTTTATTGGGGGCCAATGGTGCGGGTAAAACCACAACATTGAATATGTTGTTGGGCTTTACGGCACCAAGCAGTGGTAGTGCCACATTAGATGGCGATGACCTCTATCAACAGGCTTCCTTATGCCGGCAAAAAATCATGTACGTGCCGGAAAATGTGAATCTTTATCCGCGTTTTGATGCCATTGAAAATATTCTTTATCTGGCTGTCTTGGCAAAGATGAAACTCACCGTTGAACAAATCCATGAAGCATTAAGCAGTGCAGGGCTTAAGCAGGCAGACTTTACCAAGCCTTTGGCTGACTTTTCTAAAGGTATGCGTCAGAAAGTCGCCATTGCCTTTGCCTTGTTAAAACATGCCCGACTGATTTTGATGGATGAACCAACATCTGGACTGGATCCGGTTGCCACGCAGGATTTTATTCAAGTAGTGAATACCATCAAATCACGTGGTGCTGCTGTGTTAATTGTCACACATGATTTGTTGTGCGCGCATCAACTGGCCGACCGAATTGGCATTATGAAACAAGGTCATTTAACTGATTTAATTACCACGCAATCCGTATCACTGGAAGCTTTAACTCAACGCTATTTTGATCAGTTTGCTGCTTAAATACCAAAGGAAACTACCGTGAAAAAAACGCTTATTAGCAGCCTGATTGTGTCTGCTTTACCTTTAACTGTGGTTTTTGCTGAAACTGATAATGAACCAGCAGCCCGTATTGATCCTTTGGTAGTCTTGGGTACGCGGCCAGATTATGCCGATGAAAACCTGGCCGGGTCACAGGACATTATCTCGCGTGAAGAATTGTCTATAAGCCACGTGAACAACACCATGGAACTGTTTACCAAAATCCCTGGCGTTTATTTTGCTCGTTATAACCAGGGCATTATTAACACCGATATTGGTATTCGTGGATTTGCAGCGGAGGGCAGCACGCCACACGCCAAGCTGTTAATTGATGGCATACCATCCAATTTGCATAATGGTTACAGCGAGATGGATCAACTGTTTCCCGGCAATATTGACACTATTCAGGTTTTCAAAGGCAATAGTGATCCGCGATATGGCATCTTTAATGTTGCCGGTAACTACAATATTGCCACCCGTTCAGATATTGCTCGAGAAGTGGAAGTAACGATGGGTAGTTATAACGCTCGTGAGATCCAGGGGTATTGGGGTAAACAGACCGGAAACCTGCAACACAGCTATTTTGCCGGTTACCGTGAATCAGAAGGTTACCGCGATAATTATGATATTGATAAATACAGCGTCGGCGGCCGTTGGTTTTATGATTTATCCGCTGACACCTCAATCGGTTTTATCGCCCGAATTGCTGAATATGATGCCGATGCGCCAGGTTATCTGACTCGCGAAGAAGCTCGTAAACATCCCACTCGCTCAGCTGACTATGCTCGGCAGGATGGTGGTAAAAAGGAAACTCAATCATACAGTCTGCATTTCGACACTGCACTACGGGATGATCTGACCTGGTCAGCCAAAGCCTATTACAACTACTATGAGCGCGAACGTTGGGTGCGTTTCAGTGAAGCCGGTTCATTGGCCAATCGTTATGACGAACAGGATCATTACGGTTTTATTTCCGCGCTTTCATGGGATATCAATGAGCAGTGGGCATTAAACTGGGGTCTTGATATCGAACGTCAGGATATTCTGGAGCAACGCTTTGGCACAATTGGCAATATGCGCCAACGTAATTCGAGCAATATACTTAATGGCATTAACGATAAATATGATTTTGTCAGCCAAGGTACATACTTGCAGGTATCACATGCACCCAATGAATTTATTGCCTGGAATGCGGCGATTCGTGCTGATCGAATTGATGGGGATTTTAAACGTCGTAATGCCGCGGGAGAAGTGACCAGCAATCGTGATAGTTATGACTATGGCACGATTGTACAACCCAAGTTCAATCTGTTTCTCTATCCGACGGATGAGGTTACTTTATTTGCCAATGCGGGTCGCAGTTTCCAGCACCCGGTCAGTAGTAGTGCCTATACCGACGGCGATAGATCTGCACGTGATGTGTCAGTCAATGATGGTTGGGAATTGGGTGTTAAATGGGCACCAATCACTAGTCTGGAATTAAGACTGTCTTATTGGGAACAAAAGGCCAAGGATGAGTTTGTTTTGGTGGATGGTCTGGCACAAAACGTCGGTAAAACACTACGTCAAGGTGCGGATTTTGGCATGAGCTGGATGGCCACTGATCGTCTGACCTTATGGGGCAATTTCAGCACAGTGGATTCTGAAATTAAAAGTCCGGGGGCAGATCGCGGCAATGAATTACGCAGTATTCCGTCTTATACCGCATCAACCGGCGCCAGTTATCTGTTCACCCCAGCTTTGACTGGACGTCTGCATTATGATGCGCAGGGCTCATCGTATATTAACGAAGCCAACAGCGGCGGCAAGTTTGGTAAATACAATCTGGTCAATGCCAGCATGGATTACGCGACCAGCTGGGGCAATATCAACTTCCAGGTGAATAACTTATTCAACGAATACTATGAATATGTCTACGATAATGGTGGTGTTGATGGTGTGATTTATTCACCAGGTGATGGCATCAATGCCAGTGTTTCAGTGGCTTATAAATTCTGATTATGAAACATCCGATAGTTGAAATTGCGCGCCATGAGTTGATTACCCAGTGGCGTAGTCAGACTTTGAAAATCCTGTTGCCGTTGTTACTGATATTAACGTCATTAATTGCGTTCGCTCATTGGCAACAGCAGCAGGATTTTATTGAGGCGCAAACTCTCTGGCAACAGCAGAATGATGCTAACTGGGAAGCACAGCCGGATCGGCATCCGCATCGTGCTGCACATTATGGCACCATGGTATTTCGCATTATCTCGCCATTGAGTTTTATTGATAGCGGCGTTAATCCGTTTGTCGGTAATGCCTTGTTTCTGGAAGCACACCGGCAAAACAGCAGCAGCTTCAAACAATATGTCAGCAGCACCGGGTATATGGGACTGGGCTATTTATCCGGTGCGACGATTATTCTGGTGATTTGGCCGTTAGTGTTGATTGCATTGGCATTTAATAGTGTCAGTGGTGAGCGGGTGCAAGGTACCTTGCGGCAACTGGTTTCACAAGGTACTAGTGTCAGGCAATTGTTATTAGGCAAAACTCTGGCCTACAGCAGCATATCCTTGGTGTTCCTGTTAGTAATTTTCACCATTGCTATAGGTTTTATGCTGTTTACACAGGTGCATGGCAGTGATGTGTTACGCATGGGCTGGATGTTCATCCTTTATTTATTGTATTGCCTGCTTTGGACGGTGGTTGTAGTGCTGATTTCCAATTGGTGTCGCACTAATCAGCAAAGCCTGTCGGCCTTATTGCTGTTCTGGCTGCTTACGGTAATTGTGATGCCGAAAATGGCTTACAGCCTGGCAGATATGCAATATCCAATGCCGGATCGTGCGGTGTTTGATATTCAGACGGCACAGGAGATTGCCAAGGTCGGGGATTCGCATAACCCGGATGATCCGCATTTCACCGAGTTTCGTGAGCGGGTATTGGCGGAATATGGTGTGTCGCGGGTCGAGGATTTACCGCTGAACTGGCGTGGCATAGTGATGCAGGAAGGAGAACGCATTACCAGTGAAGTATTTGGCAAACAGTACGAAGAACTGATGCAAATAGCGGAACAGCAAAATAAGCTGGTCAGACAAGTCGCCTGGTTTTCACCTTACTTACTGGCAAACAATTTGTCGTCTAAGTTCGCTGGCAGTAATGCCGAAAGCTTCTTGCATTATGAAAATGCCGCTGAGCAATATCGTTTTAATTTTATTAAACAACTCAACCAGTTACATGCGGAAGAGATCGATCTGGATCATGATCGTGAGCAGAAGGTTTCGCATGAACATTGGGCCAATCTGGAACAGTTTGATTATCACGCTCCTACCTTAAATGACGAGTTGGATCGGATTGCTCCGCCATTATTGATGTTGTTGTTATGGTTAGTGGTCGGTGGTGTTTTATTGGCCATCAGTCGTAATGAGGTTGATTAAGGTGAAGTTTATCCAGTTTGAATTACGCTTATTGTGGCAAAACCGCTTATTTAAATGGCTGATGCTGGCGTATGTACTGGCGTCATTACTCGCCATAAATTGGGGGCAGATTAGCCTACAACGTGAGTATGAACAACGTGCTATCAGCGAAGTAAATTATCAGGCTGAGCTGGCAGATTATCAGGCTGATGCACCGTTGGATCCTTATGCCGCCGGGTATTTAGGTTACTACCAGTTTCATCCTGTCTGGCAGACACCGTCTGCATGGTCGACATTAATTCATGGTGAACGCAGCGAAGCGGCTACTCATACCAGGGTCCGATTATTAGGTTTGCAAGGACAATTAAGTAATACAGCGACTGGCAATATTGCTGCTATGCCAATCGGTAAACTGGATTTGAGTTTTATCTGGATTTACCTGATGCCTTTGTTGATTGCGGCGTTAAGTTTGAATCTGCTGGCAGAGGAAAAAGCCAGTGGCCGTTGGTCATTACTGGCCTCACAGGTTGGCAATAGTGGGCTTTTGTTAACCAAAAAAATGTTGATTGCAGCGGCCTTGCTGGCCATAGTGAATTCACTGATTCTAATGGTGGCGGTTGGATTAACGGATATCCGTTTCGATGGCCTATGGTGGCAGGTCGCCACGGTGTTATTGGCTTATCAACTCTGCTGGTTTTTGATCACCGGCTGGATTATCAGTCTGCAGCGCACGGCGATCTTTAACAGTTTGTTATTTATTAGCCTGTGGATTGTGTTTGCTTTTGTATTGCCGGGCCTCACTTATCTGTATCAAACCCAACAACAGCAGCCTGCTGAGCATGTTTCCATGATATTTGAGCAGCGTGAATTTATGCATGACAGTTGGGATAAGGACAAACAGGCGGATTTTGATGCCTATTTGCAGGATTATCCACAATGGCAAGCTACACGAGCGATGTTAGATCCACAATTTGATTGGCGCTGGTATTACGCGATGCAACATATGAGTGATGTGATTGTGGCGGATGCAGTGGCCCAATTCCGCCAGAGTCGTTTGCGTTCCCATCAACTTGGCGAACAGTTTGCCTGGTTATCACCGGTGATGCGACTGCAATACACAATGAATCGCGTGGCTGATACCGATATGCTGGCAAGCCAGTCGTTTCTGGATCAGATTGCTGACTATCAGCAGCAGTTACGTGACTATTTCTTTACGGTCTACTTTTTTGAAAAGCCGTTCACCGAGGCAGATTTTGCTGGTATTCCACAATTTAACTATCAGCCCATAGGCCATAACAACACGGTTATAACCATTATTAATTTAGTGTTCTTCGGGTTGTTTTTTGTTGGATTAATTTTGCTGCAATCCCGGCGTAATCGTGGTTGAACCAACATTAACATTCAAGCTTTTTCAAAAAGCGGTTCCAACCAATGTGATAACCGGTTTCCTGGGGGTGGGGAAAACCACTGCGATCCAGCAGTTGTTAAAGACAAAACCAGCCGGAGAGCGCTGGGCAGTGTTGATTAATGAGTTTGGCAAAGTCGGCATTGACAGTCAGCTATTGCAGACCGATGGGCACGCCGAAGGCGAGGTGACTATCCGCGAAGTGCCTGGTGGCTGTATGTGTTGTGCTGCCGGTTTACCGATGAAGGTTGCATTAAACCAATTAATTGGCAAAGCCAAACCGGATCGTTTACTGATCGAGCCCAGTGGCCTGGGTCACCCTGATGAGGTCATCGCCGTACTTACCGGGAAATTTTATCAATCGGTAATTGATTTACGGGCAACGTTAACACTGGTAGATGCTCGTCATATTCGTGATGCGAAATACCGTGAACATGAAACCTTTCAGCAACAGTTACAGATAGCTGATCTGTTGGTCGCCAATAAGGCTGATATGTATGACCAGACAGCCGTAGATGATTTAACCCGTTATCTGGGGGAATTGCATTTACAGGAATTACCTGTGCAAGTGACACAAAAGGCTTATATTGAACCAGAATGGCTTAAACCGAGTGCAAAATTTAATCATGCCGTATGGCAGGAACAACCTGCGATTTTAAATCTGAACACTGACGAACAGCCTATTCCCGAGTGTGGTTATTTAGCGGCTGAACAGAGACTGACAGGCTGGTACAGCTATGGATGGCGATTTAAAACAGAATTTTGTTTTGACTATAGAGCCTTGTTGGAATGGCTTAAACAGTTCCAGCAGATCCGCCTTAAAGCGGTGATGCTGACCAGCGAAGGATTTGTGACTATCAATCAAGCAGACGATGACCTGACGATCGAACGACATCATAGCAAGTTCAATGAAAGCCGTATTGAGCTGATTACCGATATGCCGCTCGATGCGAAAAAGATGCAAAACCAATTGCTTTATATCTGTGGGATAAATCATGTTGATCCGACTTAAAAATGCCCGGGTATACGACCCGGTACAAAAACTCAATGGCGAACTGATGGATCTGTGGATCCGTGATGATCGTATCGTCGATCCTAAACAGATCACGGATGCAGATTCGGCAGTGACGTATGATTTAAAAGGCGCCATTACCATGGCAGGTGGCGTGGATATTCATAGTCATATCGCCGGTGGTAACGTCAATACCGCTCGTTTATTATTACCCGATCAACATCGAAATCATCTGCAGCGTCAGGAAAACCTGCCGTTTTATAATGCTCGCTGGTCCAGTTTTGAAACCGGTTATCGTTACACTGAAATGGGTTACAGCATGGTGGTGGAACCCGCCATGTTGCCGGTGAATGCACCGCAGGTGCATCGTGAAATGGCCGATATTCCCATTATCGATACCGCAGCTCTGGCGATTCTCGGCAGTGATGATTTGCTGGTTTCCATGTTGCGAAATGGTGCCTCGCAGGATCAGATTAATGATTATGTGAGCTGGACTATTAACAGCACTCAGGCACTGGGCTTGAAAGTGATTAATGCCGGTGGTTCGCAGGCATTTAAAGCTGGCGTTGAGCAGTTTGGACTGGATGATAAAGTGCCGGATTATGGTATCAGCTCACGCCAATTATTAACTTCATTGCAGACTGCCGTTCACCAGTTGGGTATACCGCATCCAGTGCATGTGCATTGTAATAATTTGGGTGTTCCCGGCAATGTACAAACGGCCATTGATACGATGGAAGCGGCTCAGGGCTTACCAATGCATCTGGCACACGTACAGTTTTATGGATATGGAGCAGAGGGCACTCGTGGTTTTTCTTCAGCCGCTGCTCAGTTAATGGAAGCATTTAACCGCCATCCCAATATCACCATGGACGTCGGACAGGTTTTATTTGGTCAGACAGTGACCATGTCAGGGGATATCATCGCGCAATTCTCCCGTCGTGGAGATGCCAGCCCGCAAAAATGGGTAATGTGGCATGCTGAAAACGAAGGTAGTGGCGGTATCGTGCCTTATCAATATAAAAAGGCCAGTTTTGTAAATGGTCTGCAGTGGGCGATTGGGCTGGAGATATTCCTGTTATCTGGCGATCCATGGCGCTTGTTTTTCACGACCGATCATCCCAATGGTGCGCCGTTTACCCGTTATCCAGATTTGCTGCATTTATTGATGGATTATGACTTCCGTATGGCCTGTCTGGCAGAACTGGATCCGGAAATCATGCAGCTGACCCTGCTGAAAGATCTGAAACAGGAATTCAGCTTATACGATATTGCCATCATGACCCGTGCGGCTCCAGCAAAATTATTGGGATTGAACGACCGTGGTCATTTGCAGCCGGGTGCTTTGGCGGATATTGCGGTCTATCATGAACAGGATGATAAAGCCGCGATGTTCAGAAAAGCACAATGGGTTTTCAAAAACGGTCAGCTGATTATTCAACGCGGAGAGTTTGTAAAACGTCAGTTTGGTCAGACTATGACCGTCAAACCACATTTTGATCGGCAGATTGAATCGACAGTGAAAGACTATTTTGATCGTTTTTATTCGATGAAATTATCCAATTACGGGATACAACAGGATTTGCTGCTCGACCAGCCTGAACGCTTTACTGCGATCAAGCTGTAACCGATTATTCTGTATATAGCTCAATATTGTCGGCTTTCATCGAATAGGCAGATACCGCCACTTCATTTTCGGTGATGGTGGTGGTCAGTTTGCCCTCGACCCAATAAGGATCATAGAGATTCTGTTGTGCCACACCTTTTTCTGAGGTCACGTAAATAATCTGATTCGGGGGCGGCGGGGGATAATGGATACAGGCTCCGAAAAATGGCACTAGAAAGAACTCGGTTACCAGTTGTTGTTCGTTCATCTCGACTGGAACCATAAAGCCAGGTAAGCGAATCTGTCGCTGATCATATTCTGGTTTGACCTTGGCAGAAGTTAACGCCTGCTGATAGCGGTCATCGGCGGAATTTTCCAAGGCACCGAGTAATTGACTGCTGATTTGATCTTCAAAAGAGCCGTCCTCTATTTCACTGAGGTATTCTGGGGGATTCATCAGCGCTTCCAGATCGTCCTCGGGCATCAGGTCGATCCAATCAATGGCTTCATATTTATCGTTCGCAAACAAAGGATGAGTGAATGCCAACCCTGTTATTAATGAGAGAAAAAGCCAGAACTTTGCAGGTTTCAATGCGGTCATGGTGTATCCGAGGGGTTAAATGTCGAGCCAAAATGTTATGTTATAACAATTAGCATCCATGCCAAAATTATCAATCATTCAATCCGGTAAACGTATGACCAATCGTCCCGCTATCCAAATCGAAAACTGCCAATTTCGTTATCAGCCAAACTCAGACAAGGCGTTATTACAAATTGCTCACTGGCAAGTTGAAAAAGGTGAAACAGTGTTTGTATATGGTCCATCGGGCTCAGGTAAATCCACCTTGTTAAATCTACTGGCCGGGATTCTGTTGCCACAACAGGGAAGTATCAAGCTGGATGAAATCACACTTAACAAACTGAGTCATCGCAAACGAGATGCTTACCGGGCGCGGCACATCGGCATGGTATTTCAACGGTTTAATCTGATCCCTTATTTAACGGTGGCTGAGAATATTAAATTGGCCAGTCACTTTTCCAGCCAGGATAAACAGCATTTGCAACAACGCAGTCTTGATCTGATGAAGGCTTTGCAACTGGATGCCGGGTTGTTGGATAGAACTGCCTCTCAGCTGAGTGTTGGTCAACAGCAACGGGTGGCGATTGTGCGTGCTTTGATAAATCAACCGGAATTAGTGATTGTCGATGAGCCGACTTCGGCATTGGATAGTGATGCACGCGATAGTTTTGTTGATTTATTACTAAATCAGGTAAAAGTGGCTGGAGCCACAATCATCTTTGTCAGTCATGATCGCAGCCTGGCACAGCATTTTTCCCGGCAGCTGGATATCCAGTCATTTGTAGTCGCAGGAGACAAACATGCTGTTTAAACTGGCCTGGAGAAGTTTGTTGGCGCGCCGAGTCAGCGTTTTGCTGACGGTATTGATGATGACAGTGAGTATCTTTGTTTTATTGAGTGTGGAAACGATTCGTTATCAAGCCAAAGACAGTTTTACTAAAACGGTTTCCGGGGTGGATTTAATTGTTGGAGCGCGTACCGGCCAGGTCAATCTGTTGTTGTATTCGGTATTTCATATTGGTGTACCAACCAATAATATTTCCTGGCAAAGCTATCAGGAAATTGTCTCTCATCCATCCGTTGCATGGAATATACCTATATCTCTTGGCGACTCGCATCGTGGCTACCGGGTGATTGGTACAAGCACCGACTTTTTCGAGTTTTATCGTTTTGGTAATAAACAGTCACTACAGTTTCAACATGGAAAAGCCTTTGACGATCATTTTGATGCAGTGATTGGCTCAGAAGTCGCCAAACAATTGGGCTATCAGATTGATGATGCCATCGTACTGGCCCATGGTATTGCCAGTACCAGCTTTTCCAAACACGATGATCACCCATTTAGAATCTCCGGTATTCTGGCAGCTACAGGAACGCCGGTAGATCAGTCAGTTTATGTCAGCCTGCAAGGCATTGAAGCAATTCATGTCAACTGGCAGGGTGGGGTAAGATTGCCGGGCGCGGTTACACCGAAAGTTGAAGATTTACAGCCAAAAACGATAACCGCATTTATGCTGGGACTTAACTCACGGGTGCAGACCTTTAATCTGCAACGCCAAATTAATGAATACCGGCAAGAGCCATTACAAGCTATCCTGCCCGGAGCGACGCTGATGTCGTTGTGGTCGATGTTGAGCAGTGTAGAGCAGCTTTTGTTATTGATTGCCTCATTGGTGTTGTTAGGTGCATTGATTGGCATGGCGAATATGCTGTTGGTGTCAATGCGCGAACGGCGTCATGAATTATCGGTGCTGCGGGCATTGGGTTATCGGCCAGGTTTTTTGTTTACCTTATTACAAATTGAAGCAATGCTGATTAGTCTTGCTGCTGCTTTCACGGCGTTTATCAGCCTGCAGTTGAGCATGTATGTATTAAAAGACTGGTTGTTGCAGGAATATGGAATTTTACTCACCCGACTCTCAGTACTTAATGAGTTTCTCTATATGTTGCCCATCGTGATGATTGCCAGTTTTATGGTGGCGCTGATACCTGCAATCAGTGCTTATCGGCAGGGATTACATCAACAATTGAATTTGTAATCTAAATCCGTTTGAGCTTTGGCAGATGCTGTTTTAAATGGGCTTTGATATCTTCGACGTCAGCTGAAAATACCAAGGCATAGATCTCACGCTGCATGGTATTGGTGATAAACGGATAGATTTCATATCCCTCAGCATAGAGTTCAGCCCGGGCGCGACACACTTTACGAATACCCTCGCTAAATGCCAGATTTTCTACAGCAGGTAAATCGGATTCGCCCATGGTCCACTGCTGTTCTTTCCAATGATCAAAACACCATTGGCTTAATTGCAGGACAGGATCCGTTTTATCCCGTTCAACTTTATCAGTTTGCTCGCTACAACCTAATAAGCAGAACAGACTGACCATCAGAAAGTGTTGTCGCATTGGGAATGCTCCACTGCAATTTTAATTAAAACCATATTGCCTGTTTTTGTGGTTAAACACCAACCTTTGATGGTCTAGTGCAACGACTGATAACAAGCAATGACAAAATCAATTTATCGCGTCATTATCAGCAGATGGTCATCTTAAATGAGGCTGAAGATGGATAAGTTTTCAACGGTAGGGGTGATTTTACTGCTGATTCTCGCGATAGTCGGTGGTTATATGACCGGCATGTTCGCCGCTGGTTTATATGAATTGGGAAAGCGTCGTCTGGGCAAGGTACTCACTGTGCTGTTGAATCTGGTGTTTTATATTGTGCCCGCTTGGGCGTTGATTAGTATTATCAAAGAAGATGGGCTGCTATTTTTCTATGTGTTATTGCTGGTGTTTTATTTCCTCGGAATTCATGATTCAAGACATACATCAGTAGGCGAGAATAAGCCGGATAAAAATTACGAACCCTACGATTAAAGTTACATATTTATCGTCTGACAGGAGTTAATCATTGAAAACGAACTATCATCGCAGTCAGCTTATTTCGGTCGTGATTTTGCTGGCTTGTGTGGTTTTGGCGTTAGTTCCTTTCGAATCGAATGTTGGAAACCAATTAAGCCAAATGCTCAAAGTCACACTCACTGTCTATGCGATTGCCAGAGGTTTGAATGCAGTTATTTCAGTCGCGCAGGGCACGGAACTATCAATTGAACCGATGGGGGTTGGCTTAACCTTAACGCCGGGCCAGATATTGGATCCGTTGAATGATTTGATTGAACAGTTTTCTACCGTGCTATTAATGGCTTCGGCATCACTGGGGATCCAGAAGATCCTGTTATCAATGGGTGATATTGCCTTATTCCGCTGGGTATTAGCTGGTTTTGCGGCTATCGTGATCGTGTTGATACTTTGGCAAAAACTACCTGAGCGCTGGTCTGCAAGATTGTTCAATATGGTGTTGGTAATAACGTTATTACGATTGGCTATCCCGTTGACGATTCTTGCATCCAATCAAATACAGGTGTGGCTGGAACATGACCGACAAGATGCGATAACAGTTTTACAAACCACACAACAGGAAGTCGCGGCTCTTCAGCCCGATCCTGATGAGCCGCAACGTACGTGGTATCAGGGATTTAAAGATAATCTGGATATCAAAGCCAGGTTGCAGGATATTCAACAAAAAGCAGAACAGGGTATTAATGCTGCAATCTATTTATTGGCCGAATTTGTATTGATTATGCTGATTTTGCCTATTGGTTTTCTGTTTTTGGGTTGGCGATTGATAAACAGAATCACTAAATATTAGCTGGGATTATTTTAAAAAACCCAGTTTTGTGGCCAGAGTTAATTGTTTGTCCAGGCAACGTTTCGTTCGTTCAAACATCGGGCTGTTATCTGTTAGCCAGCAACAGAAAGTGATTAGATAGATAGTGGTCAAAACGGTTTCGTCAAATGCCCGCCATGGCAATGTCGAGTTTTGGTTTGACGCTTCACGCAGCCATTGCACTGTGCGGCTGATACGGAACAAGGCAGGTATTTGAATATGCAAATGGCCGGGCTCAAGCTTGTTTAAAATCATTTGGCGAGTCACTTTTTGATTAACCGCCAATGAATCAAGCCAGGCCATCAAAAGATTGTGGAATTTTTGTTGATTGTTAAGTGAAGGAAAGGTCGACGACTGCGTAGCTGAAAGCATATGTCTATCAGCACGCTCAAACCAGGCATCACTGATTTGTTCTTTCTCAGCAAAATACTCATAAATCGTAACTAGTGGTATGCCCAGATCTGCTGCGACATCATGCAAACGCATTGATTCCCATGATGTATTGGATGCCAGACTGACGGCACTATCAATAATGGCATTATATAAATCAGTTTGCTGAGTCATGATTTATCTCCATCGGGTGTGGTCTTCCAGCATAACCCCATTTAAGCGACAGACAAAAAAAAGCCCCGACTAATCGGGGCTTTTTGGAGTTTCGCTTTTCTGCAGATTAACGATTGCAGATGTACATTGTTACTTCAAAGCCGAAACGCATATCTGAGTATTCTGGTTTAGTCCACATGTCGATTTCTCCAAATTCATTAAGTTATTTGCTTTCTACGGTTCCCATAGTACGCCTGCAGAAAAATATCTTTATCAGTATTCACCTTGATGCCACTCAGGATTTTCCTGAATTGATAAACATTTTCTCACCCGCGTTCACAATTTTAATTTCACGCTGTGGATAAGGTATCTCAATATTGTTTTCTTTTAATGCATCCCAAATCATTAATAATAAATCTGCTCCAACGCGGTTGGGGCCATCATCAATACCTTCCATCCAGAATTCAATCAGAATATCGACACCGGATTCCCCGAAACCAGCGATTTCAGCATCTGGTCGCTCTTCAATCGGCACATCATCACCACTGATAACACTTGGGTGACTGGCAACAACTTCACGTAGTAAATCAAACAAAAAGTGCAAATCGGTTTTATAGGAGACCTGAAATTCAATATCGTAGCGTTGCTTAAAGTTTTTATGCGTCCAGTTGGTGAAGCTAGTTGTAATAAACTGCTCATTGGGAACCATAATATCTTTGCCATCAAAGGTTTCCAGTGTGGTTGAGCGCATATTCAGCTCACGGATAATGCCTTTGCGACCATCTTCCATCTCAATGTAATCACCAACGCTTAAAGAACGCTCCAGTAACAGAATAATACCGGAGATAAAATTGGAGGCGATGGACTGCAATCCAAAACCCAAACCAACACCTAATGCGCCACCAAATACTGCCAATGCTGTGAGATTAATGCCCATGATCTGCAGCAGCAGAATAAACACAATGAAAAACAAAGCAATTTGAAACAGCTTGGCAAATACCTCGCGAGTACCTACATCGAGATCTTCCTGACTGCGAATAATTTGCTGTCCGGCGTTACTGGAAATACGTCCTAACCAGAACAAAATCGTGCCGAATATCAGTACTCGAATAATGCCATAAGCCGAAATATTGATATTACCAACTGCAAATGACATGGATTCCAGATAGGCAATTACCGCATCCAGCCAACCGAACAATTGCAAAATAGCGATGGGCAAAATAACCCACAAAGCGAGCTTTTTGAATAAGATTTTATGGATTAAGCGATCTATTAATTTATAAAGCATAAAGATCACTGCCCAGCTCAGACATATTTGGATTAACCAGCTTTGGTTAATCCATAACTCACTGATATCTGCAGCAATGGAAAAAGCCAGGATCAGCATCAACGGTAAGATCAAATCCCGGCTGTAATAAATACGATTACGCAATTTAAGTAACGGCCCAGTGGCAGGAATTTGTCTTAGCAGGGGGGAGCGATTTTTCAGGAAACTGGCAAACGAATAGGCCAATAGTCCAGCCAACACAATCAAGCCAATTTGCGAATAGAATTTCGGACTACTTGCCCAATCCATGGCAACACTAAGTGATTGAAAAAGGAGAGTTTCAATTTGCTTGATATCCATAAAAAATCCGTATGAGGTGCTGAAAGACAGCTAATGTAGGTCAGCCGAAGTTTAGGAGCAAGCAGCTTGTAAGATAAGTTGGTGAAACCGTTATGTTGAGTGAATTTTCAGGATCAGATTTGAGATATGAAAGCTATGTCCAAGCAGCAAAACTGCACTGTTGAAAGGTGTTAATTACTGGCTTGACAGGGTATAAGAGTGATAAAAGTACATGCTTAACCAATTGACCCGCGACGTATGATTTGATGAGATTGCGGAAACACTTGACATTGTTTTTAATGCCATCGTTGATGGATTAAAACGTAGCAGTTTTCATGTTTTCCGTATGCTATGGTTATGGAAATCTGGACCTAATATCAGAGCTTCGCAGTTGACATGGTTTAAGCCAATACAATAGTAGACATAAAGCCAGATACAAAAAAGCCCCTGTTACGGGGCTTTTCGTTTCACCCGAAGGTGAAAAACAAACTGTTATCGTTGAAATTATGCAGGAACGATGTTTTCAGCTTGTGGACCTTTTTGACCTTGAGTAACATCAAATGTTACACGTTGGCCTTCAGTCAATGTTTTGAAACCGTCACCTTGGATTTGACGGAAATGTGCGAAAACGTCAGGACCGTTTTCTTGTTCGATAAAACCAAAGCCTTTAGCTTCGTTAAACCATTTAACTGTTCCAGTTGAAGACATAAATCATCCTATTTTTTGTAAATCTAAAAATGCCCTAAATCGGGCGGGTATGCTGTAAGTGGAGCGGGTATTTTGAAAACAGGACGAGTACTCTTTGGATCTAACATTAAAGCGGAAACATCGAACTTGAAAACAAATATCTGTCGTACTTGCAAGCACAAT
>NZ_JAUSCC010000024.1 GCF_030651745.1 Methylophaga sp. | reverse complement strand
GCTGGAAGTCGAAGCTGAATCTTCTTTTCTGGAAATGCTTGATGCCTTGAATGAACGGCTTATCGGTCTTGGAAAAGAAGCGATTGTATTTGATCATGACTGTCGTGAAGGGATCTGTGGCAGTTGCAGTCTGGTGATTAATGGTGAACCGCATGGCCGGCATCAGGCGACGACTACTTGCCAGCAATATATGCGTGACTATCATGATCAAAATGAATTATGGATTGAACCCTGGCGAGCTACAGCGTTTCCGGTGATAAAAGATTTGATGGTGGATCGCAGTGCTTTTGATCGAATCATTCAGGCGGGAGGGTACATCCCTGTCCGAACCGGCGCGGCACCCGAAGCTAATACTCAGCCAGTAGCCAAGCCGGTCGCAGACAAAGCGTTTGATGCGGCTACCTGCATTGGTTGTGGCGCCTGTGTAGCGGTATGTCCTAATGCCTCAGCTACTTTATTTATTGCGGCCAAAGTCAGTCATTTGAGCAGCCTGCCACAGGGACAGTTGGATACAAAACGTCCCGCCAAAATGTTAGCCCGTATGGAAGCTGAAGGCTTTGGCAGTTGCAGTAATTACCGGGAATGTGAACGGGTTTGCCCGAAACAGATAGGTACAGATACCATTAGCAAAATGAATAAATTGCTATATCAAGGTTAAATCTAACAATATTCATGTTTTAATAATCTCAAAACCTGTCGCTCAGGCAGGTTCTGTTGCCTTACTCTACAACGCATTTATCCCCTTTCGGAGTTTTTAGATGGTAGAAGATCTGATCAGCAAACTTGATTCGATGACGGAAAAACGTCGGGTAGTCTTGCTGTTTTCAGTCGCCGATGACGCGGTTGTGCAAGAGACTATTTTGCCGAAGCTACCGGAGCAGCAATGGGAGATACGACTTAACAATTTCCAGCTAGGGCAGCAATATCAATTTGATGATGATCAGTTAGTCATCAGCTATCTGAATGACGAAAGTTTACGTGAATTAATGCTACAAGCGCGTGAACAGGAATGGACAATCGGTTTATTGCCACATCCTGAGATGAAGCATGCTCGTTATGGTTTTGGTATCGCAGCCAGTTTTGACGAGGCGCTTAGCGATATTATGGAAAACGATGCCTCACAGCTTGATTTAATGTTGTGTAATGAACAGCCAGTCTTTAACTCGGTCATCGTCGGGCAGACCTTTACGTTGGTGCCAGGGGAAGCGATGGTTGAACCGTTCTGGGCTCGGGTTCGACGTTTCTGGCGACTGATGCGTAGTCTGAAAGAAGTACGGTTTACGCCATTCACTATTACCACACAGAAAGAGAAAGTCATTGAAACAGCTGCTTTTGGTGTGGTTGCTGTTGAACACGGGCGAAGCTCAGTGTTATCACGTCGTTTTATGGCGGATTCCAATGCTAATGATGGCATGATGCATGCGCTGGTGTTGGCACCACGAAGTGTGTTCGAAATGTTACGTTTTCTGTTTGCTTCGCTGTTTATGCGCAATATATGGAGCCGAAATAACCCACCATTTGTTGGTTTTTTCAAAAGCAGCCGGTTAAAACTGGAAACCAATAAACCCATTCAATATAGCCATGACGAAATGGTTTCTGAAGCACAGCAGCTTGAGTTTAAAGTCGAGCGACGAACCATTCGTTTGATTCCGGGACGATTGTTGGCCTTAGCAGAGAGTGGCGGCGAGCAGAAAGAAATCGTTCGTACTCAGGCATTGCCATTAGGCAAGGCCCGAAATGAACTGATCAGTTATCCATTGCCATGGATGCATCATGCTGCACCGGAAGAATTTAAAGATCTGTTTATGTTGATGCGAGAGAGTGCCAAAGCGACTCCTGCGTATTTAACCTTGATGGTGCTTTCGACTTTACTGGCAGCCTTCGGACTCTTTGCTAACTCTATTCCGGTGGTGATTGGCGCAATGATTCTGGCACCACTTATGGGACCGATTATTTCGATGTCTCTTGGCACCTTGCGCCAGGATGAATCATTGATGCTGGAAAGTGGTAAAAGTATTGCCATAGGCACAGGACTCGCGCTGCTATGTGCAATGCTAATCGCCTGGTTTATTCCACTGAATAACATTAATACTGAAATTGCAGCTCGTATCAGCCCCACATTATTGGATTTGGGTGTCGCCGTGGTATCGGGTATTGCCGGGGCTTATGCACATGCCCGAGCTGAAGTGGCCAAAAGTCTGGCAGGTGTGGCAATTGCGGTGGCGTTGGTACCACCATTAGCTGTTGCCGGCATTGGTCTCGGCTGGTTTGATTTGACCGTGTTCTTTGGCGCGTTTTTGTTATATCTGACCAACCTGGTTGGCATTATTTTGGCAGCGTTAATCACCTTTATGTTCCTGGGGTATAGCCCATTTCACCGGGCGAAACGTGGTTTGATGTTGACCTTGGTCATGGTCGCTATTTTGGCGGTACCCTTGGCTATTGGTTTTGATCGCATGGTGGCAGAAAACAATGTGCTACGTCAGTTAGACGGTCAGGAAATTGCCGGTGTGAAACTGGTGGATGTCCAGGTCCGGCCGCGCGATCCATTGATTATCAGTCTGACCATGGTGTCAAAAACCGCGGTAGATGATGAGGTTATGGATAAAGTTAAACAGGAAATAGAACGGCGTTTGCAGCAGCCAGTTGTATTGGAAATTGCTGTCAGGGTGATTCGATAAAGAATAGCTCAGACCCAGAGAAACAGGGTCTGAGCGGTCAATTATTAAGGCTTGCGAAAACGTAAGGTCATCCGGTCACTTTCACCAATTGCCTGATATTTAGCTTTATCAGATTCATTTTCAACTCGTAGATTAGGCGGTAGTGTCCATACACCATTTGGATGATCAGCTGTGTCAGCAGAGTTGGCATTGATTTCAGATTTTTCTTCCAAAACAAAACCTGCTTTTTCTGCCAGCGAAATCACATATTCTTCGGTGAGATAGCCGCTTTTTTTCATTATGGCAATTGAAGTGTCTGGTTTAGCCCGATGGTCGGTTACACCGAGAATACCACCGGATTTCAGTACGTCGAATATGGCTGAAAAAGCTTGATCAGCAAATTCTCCCTGTACCCAGTTATGTACATTTCTGAAAGTCAGCACGGCATCTAAGCTGGCAGGTTCGGCAAACTGCCAGTTGGTTTCAGGACCAAACTCAGTAATCACTACTTCATCGTAAAGTTCAGGAGAAGCCTCAAGCCAGGCGTTATATTCCTGGCGAATGGTTTGCCGGTAGGCTGAGCTTGTGTCAGCCGCAAATCCCGCAGCAATTAACTCGCCATCACCTTGTTTTAACCAAGGCGCAAGGATTTCGGTGTACCAGCCGCGTCCGGGCCAGATTTCGACGATTCGCATATTTTCGGTCACACCGAAGAAATTCAACGTCTCAGCAGGATGACGATATGCATCACGCTGTTTATTGCTTTCGGCACGATGGGGACTTTCAATCGTAGTCTGTAACAAATCAGTTGCAAATGATGAATGGCTAAGTGGAAGCAGTGAAAAAAGCAAAATCTGGGAATAAATACGTGGTAAAGCCATAAAATTTTTCCTATTTAAACCAATGTTAATTCTGTATTAACTGACTGCATGATACGCTCAAGGTTGCCGAAAACTTTCAACGCCTTTGGTCGTAAATTTGTCTTCTGAGTACTTAGCGGGTAGTTTTAAAGGCTATACCCCAATGTAACAGACTGAGATTCTATATCTGCCTGTCGCAAGTGTGCCCAGAAAAAACTCATTGTGATGAAGATACTAAACAGATATGACAGATAACAGAGAAAAACTCAAAATTGCCTTGTTAAATATTCATGGACTGATTCGAGGACATGATCTTGAGCTCGGGCGAGACGCAGATACAGGTGGACAGACACTTTACGTACTTGAATTAGCTCAGGCTCTATCTGAGCAGGAAAGGGTCGGTGAAGTCTTACTGATTACCCGTCGGGTAGTGGATGAAGAAATATCCCCGGATTATTCGCGTCCGATTGAGCAACTCAACGATAAGTTACGAATTATCAGGATTGATGCGGGTCCTGAACAATATCTGGCAAAAGAACAGATTTGGGAACACCTTGATACCTTTGCCGATAATCTGGTGGATTTTTTCCGTGAACAGGAATTTTTACCGGATATTCTGCACAGTCACTATGCCGATGCCGGTCTGGTGGCATCACATATAGCTAATCAACTGGGTATTCCCCTTATTCATACCGGTCACTCCTTAGGACGTGTCAAACGACGAAGGTTGCTGGCCGGTGGCGTCGATATCGAGCAACTGGAACAGCAGTACAAGATGAATCAGCGCATTGAGGCTGAAGAAATTACATTGGCGACCGCAGAGCGGGTGATAACCAGTACTCATCAGGAAATTCAAGAGCAGTACGAGTTATATGACCATTATCAACCCGCACAAATGCGTATTGTGCCGCCAGGCACCAATGTGCAGCAATTTACTCCGCCAAAAGGCGATGAGCTGCAAAACGAATTATTCAACCGTATTACTCAGCATCTGGATGAACCTGAAAAACCGATGATTCTGGCGTTATCACGCCCTGATAAACGTAAAAATATTGTCAGCCTCATTGAAGCCTATGGTCAATCCGAAATATTGCAGCAACATGCCAATGTATTGATTATCGCCGGTAACAGGGATGATATTGATGATTTGGAACGTGGTGCGCAGGAAGTGTTCCATGAACTGCTGGTCGCGATTGATCGTTATGATCTTTATGGCAAAGTCACTATTCCCAAACATCATCGTCGTGATGAAGTGCCCCTGATTTACCGTATTGCTGCTGCTACCGGGGGCGTCTTTGTGAATCCTGCCCTGACGGAGCCTTTCGGTCTTACGCTGATTGAGGCGGCTGCCAGCGGCTTACCGATTGTTGCCACTGAAGACGGTGGTCCCAGAGATATTATGGCCAATTGCTTAAATGGTGAGTTGATTGATCCTCTTGAAGTTTCCAGCATCAGTTCAGCGATTGAAAAGTTGATTCTAGACGACGTTTATTGGCAGCAGTGTCAGCAAAATGGATTAAAGGGCGTGACACAACATTATTCCTGGCATGCCCATGCAAAGCGTTATCTGGAAATCATTGAACCGATAGCCGCACGAACTGAAAAACTGTTACGCCTTCCGGTTGAGCGTCGTGAATCCGGACGCGATGAGAGGGCACTGGTCACCGATCTGGATTTGAATCTGGTCGGGGATGATGAATCCTTACAAGCTTTGGTAAATTTGCTTCGTGAACATCGTAAAAGTACCAAGTTTGTGATTGCTACCGGGCGACGCCTGGATCAGGCTCTGAAACTGATGAAAAAACATCGTATTCCTGAACCGGATATTCTGATAACCAGTAGTGGCAGCGAAATTTATTACGCCCCCAAACTGACACCGGATACCGCCTGGACGAAACATATTGATCATTTATGGTTACCTCACCGGGTCAGTAAACTGCTGGATGAGATTCCGGGACTGGAGCGACAGCCAAAGTCGGAACAGAGTCAGTTCAAGCTCAGCTATTACATTGATCGGGATCAGGTTGATATCGAAGACATTAAATCGTTATTACATCGCGAGGAATTATCGGTTCATGTGCAGCTGGCATTTGGTCAGTATCTGGATATTCTGCCGCTCAGAGCGTCAAAAGGTATGGCATTAAGATTTGTCGCTAATCGCTGGCAGATGCCGTTAGAACGTATTTGTGTTGCCGGTGGCAGCGGTGCAGATGAAGATATGATGCGCGGTAATACATTGGCAGTGGTGGTGGCAAACAGACACCACGAGGAACTGTCACAGCTGGAAGATTTCTCACATATTTATTTTGCCCATAAACCCTTTGCCGCAGGGATTATGGAAGCTATTGAATATTATGATTTTTTTGAAATCACTTCTGAACAAGCAACAGGTTCACGTTAAATGAGTGCAAAACTTTTACTCTGTACCGATATGGATCGCACAGTGATACCCAATGGAATGCAAGCCGAACATCCTGATGCACGGCGACGATTCCGCAAGTTCTGCCAAGCAGATAATGTCTGTCTGGTTTATGTGACAGGGCGACATCGGCAATTGGTAGAAAAAGCGATACGAACCTATAGTTTGCCGACACCGGATTACATCATCAGTGATGTTGGCACCAAGATTTTTCAGTTCAAGGATCAGCATTGGCAAGAAGTGCAGAGTTGGTGTGATGAGATTGATCAGGATTGGAATGGAAATTCTCATAGCGATCTTAAAGCCTTATTGAGCGATATTAAGGATCTGCAATTGCAGGAGTTCAGCAAACAAAACACTCACAAACTGAGTTTTTATCTGCCCTTATATCTGGATAAAGATGCTGTAATTGACGCCGTTCAGCAGCGTTTGGCTGCCAAACAGATTCAGGCCTCAGTCATGTGGAGTATTGATGAACTAACTAATGTTGGTTTATTGGATGTGTTGCCAAAACATGCAACCAAATTACATGCCATTGAATTTCTACAAAATCGACTGGGTTACGATGACAGTGAAGTAATTTTCGCTGGTGACAGTGGTAACGATATGCCTGTATTGGCCAGCCCGATACTATCCGTAGTGGTGAACAATGCTTCAGCTGAAATTAAAGCCATGGCGCAGCAACTTGTAACAGAAAATGGCCATCCACAATCACTCTATATCGCAGGCGATCCTGGAGCATTAGGCATGAATGGAAATTACAGTGCAGGTGTTTTACAAGGCGTCTGGCATTATGCCGAAGCGTTTAGAAACCAACTTGAAACGGGAGACAATCCATGAGTCCGCAGTCAGCCTTAGCCATTTTCGGCGAAGTTTTATTTGATTGTTTTCCGGATGGTGAGAAGAAACTAGGCGGTGCTCCGTTCAATGTAGCCTGGCATCTGCAGGCTTTTGGTGATAACCCTTTATTTATCTCCAGTGTCGGAGAGGATGAGTCGGGAGAGCAAATTCGCCATGCGATGCAACAATGGCAACTCTCAGCAGAAGGTTTACAAACCGATAAAAGTCATCAAACAGGTGAGGTTAAAGTCAGTTTGCAGGGAGGGGAACCCTCTTATGACATCATGATTGAACGGGCTTATGACTTTATTCAAACGTCCCATTTGCCCAACCTGAGAAATGATGCGGTGGTGTATCACGGCTCATTAGCACTTAGAAATGCGGTTTCTCAAAGTGCGCTCGAGTTTCTGACCAGACCTAAATCTGTTTCTGTGTTTATGGATGTTAATTTACGCAGCCCCTGGTGGACGAAGGAAGGCATATATACGTGTCTGGAACGGGCAAAATGGTGCAAGCTCAATCAGCATGAATTAGCTGAATTGGGTTTTAATTCTGCTGATTTGCAACAGGATATGACGCGCATGCAAAGTCATTTTCAGTTAGAGCAACTGATTGTGACACGAGGAGAAGAGGGCGCTATCGTGCGTTGCAATGATGGCGCATTTTATGAACAAAAATGTGTGGCTGCTGACAAATTAGTGGATTCGGTCGGGGCTGGTGATGCCTTCACTGCTATGTATATTCACGGTCTGTTGGCGGGATGGCCGGTACAGAAAATTTTATTGAAAGCTCAGCAGTTTGCCAGCAAGGTGATAGGATTACGCGGAGCGGTCAGCGAAGATCCTGCTTTTTATTCTGAATTCAGCTAGGGACTTAAAGATCAACAGACCCTAAAGTCATCACAGAAATATCCGCCTCTATTAATCAGGAAATTACATGTACGAACAGCAATCGCATTCGCTTTTGAATGCCATCCTGAATCAGATTGAGCCCGAATTTGCCAAACATGATCTGCGTTATTTCTACACGCGTCTGGGGGCTAACTTTTATGCGATTCATTCCTTGTTCGAGCGCCTCTATGGCAAACGCCCGGATTTTGCTGAACAGGCACAACGTCTGGTAGAGACCCTGGCTCGGCAATATATCGATCGGTCCGACGTACTACGGGCCAAAGATATGGAACGGGAGCAGGATTACAACTGGTTTCTCAGTCAGAAATGGGTTGGCATGGCATTGTATTGCAACGGGTTTGCCAAGAATCTGCAAGGCATGCGTGAGCATCTGCATTATTTCCAGGATTTAGGGATTAATCTGGTTCATGTGATGCCCATTATGAAATGCCCGGAAGGTAAAAGTGATGGCGGCTATGCGGTCAGCAATTTCCGTGAAATTGATCCGCGGGCCGGTGATTTAAACGATTTGCGAGCATTGGCAGATGATTTACGCCAACGCGATATGCTGTTGGTAATGGACGTGGTGTTAAACCACACCTCCGATCAACATGAATGGGCGCAAAAAGCCCGTGATGGTTATTCACCATACCGTGACTACTATTACACCTTCGAAAACCGTCATGTGCCGGATATGTTTGAACAAAGCATGCCAGAAGTATTCCCGGAAACGGCTCCAGGTAATTTCACCTGGAACGAAGAAATGCAGCGCTGGGTAATGACGGTATTTAATGAATATCAATGGGATTTGAACTATAGCAATCCCACCGTCTTTATTGAAATGCTGGATATTATTTTGTTCTGGGCCAATCAAGGTGCCGACATAGTTCGTCTTGATGCCGTGGCTTTTTTATGGAAAAAAATCGGCAGTACCTGCCAGAACGAACGTGAAGCCCATTTGATTTTGCAGTTAATGAAAGACTGCTGTCAGGTAACGGCTCCAGGCGTATTGTTTATTGCTGAAGCCATTGTCGCGCCGGTAGAAGTCACCAAGTACTTTGGTGAAGACGCCGTTATCGCCAAGGAATGTGAAATCGCCTATAACGCCACATTTATGGCTTTGTTATGGGATGCCGTGGCCACAAAAAATGCCCGGCTATTAAACCAAGGTATTAAAAGCCTGCCGGTAAAACTCGAACGCGCCACCTGGCTGAACTATATCCGCTGCCATGATGATATCGGTTTAGGTTTTGATGACAAAGATATTGAACTTGCCGGTTATGAGCCGCGTGATCATCGACGGTTTTTGATCGACTATTTCACCGGTAAGTTTGCCGATTCCCATGCCCGAGGAGTGCCTTTCGGTCAGAACGATAAAACCGGTGATGCACGTATTTCCGGCTCTTTGGCCTCACTGGTGGGTCTGCAACATGCAATCGATATCGGTGATGAAAAGGCGATAGATGATGCCGTGCGTATTATTGTGTTGCTACATAGTTTGATTCTGTCATTTGGCGGGTTGCCACTGTTGTATTACGGTGATGAAATCGGCACTACCAATGATGAAAGCTATCGCAATGATCCGGTCAAAATGGATGATTCACGCTGGGTACATCGACCTTTCATCGATTGGCAGAAAGCAGAAAAACGTAATGTGCCTGGCACGATTGAATATCTGATATTTAATCAGTTGAAAACGCTGATTGCTGTGCATAAAGAATTGGATGCGTTTGCTGATTTTAATAACCGCGATCTGGTCGATGTAGATAATCCGCATCTGTTTGTTTTTGAGCGATATCACCTGCAAAAACCGGCAGACAGAGTCTTGGTCGTCGCAAATTTTGATCGAAAATCACAACGATTGGATTTGGATCAATTACCTAGATGGTCGCAATCTCATCATGGTTATCTGGTCGATGCAATAACCGGACAAAGCCCTGAAAAATTCGGTAATACGGTGGTGGTCCCGCGTTTCGGTTGTTACTGGTTAACCGAAAAGTAATCGTTTTCAGAATTTACATTGATCATCACACGTTTTCCCACCAACTAAACGGGCAATGGGATGACGAAAACGGGCAAAAACCAGATAGGCTAAATCTGCAAACCAGCGAATCACCGGCCAACGCAGGATTTGTAGCCATTTATGATGGCCTACAAGACCCCATGCTTTGGCTGTAACATCTAACCCTGTAATGATTTGGCCATTCGCCAATTGACCATGCAATCGTTTATCAGCGCTAACCACATCAATGTAGGGATAACGATAAACAAAATCGATGGCATGAATATCTTCAAAATGCAGCTTTTTCCGGGTATCTAATTGCTTAAGCAAAGCAATTTCTTTTGTACACAAAGGGCAGTGCCCATCAAAAAATACGGTCAACTGATGCATGGTTTTTGCTCTACTGTAAAGTGTGCCAATCAGACGTTATTTTTCTGACTTAGTTCTACTTTGAACCGAACCTATATCCCTCAAGACAGTCTGTGAACTGACTGCATTTAACACCATCACCGGAGTGTCAAAACCTATGACCACAGGATTATTCTGGTTTACCAACGATCTGCGACTGCATGACCAACCCGCATTATGGAAAATGCAGTCGGTCGATAAACTGATCTGTGTATTTTGTATTGATCCACAATGGTTCAGACCTAATGGTTTAAATGCCAAAGCGATGGGAGAAAGACGCTTACAGTTTTTATATGAATCTCTGGCAGATCTTCAGCAGCAATTACAACAATTTGGGCAACAGTTGATCATCAAACAACAAACACCGCATAAAGCTCTGACAGAATTAATTGAGTTTTATAACGTTGATATTATCGTTCGCAGTCAGCATGCAGGTGTTTACGAAAACAGGCATTGGCATTTGCTGCAGCAACAATTTCCACAGCGAAAATTTATTACCGAAGTGAGTCATACCCTTTTTGCTGCAGAGGATTTGCCGTTTGCTATCGGTGACTTACCAGACAGTTTTACCCAGTTTCGCAAACTGGTAGAGGACTTAGCATTGCCCAGGCCCATGTCTGCACCACAGCAGTTACCACCGCCACCAGGGCCGATTGCGATAGACAAGCTATCAACACCAATACACAAACCGTCTCCATTTTATGGTGGCGAAACCGCGGCGCTAGAACATATTAGTGAGTATTTTTCTGCGGATCTGCCAGCAAATTACAAACAAGTCAGAAATGAACTGGATGGCTGGCAACATTCGACCAAATTTTCCCCCTGGTTGGCTCTGGGCTGCCTGTCTGTTCGCCATCTGGTGAGTAAACTTAGAACCTATGAACAGAATAAAACCAGCAATGATTCAACTTACTGGATTTATTTTGAATTGCTGTGGCGAGAGTATTTTCAATGGTATGCCATGCGGCATGGCGCCAAATTATTTCGTTTTGACGGCATAAAAAACACCAAAAGCCGGCGTTGTTATTATCCTGAGCGTTATCAAAAATGGTGCAATGGCAATACGCCATATCCGCTAGTCAATGCCTGTATGAAACAGCTCAATGCAACGGGTTATATGTCAAACCGTGGCAGACAAATTGTTGCCAGTTGCTTTGTTTATGATTTGAATCTGGACTGGCGTTTCGGCGCAGCGTATTTCGAACAACAGTTGATTGATTATGATGTCGCCGCCAATTGGGGTAACTGGCAGTATATTGCCGGGGTAGGGGCTGATCCACGCGGTGGACGACATTTCAATATAGAAAAGCAGACCCAGCAGTATGATCCAAATGGTGAGTTTATCCGTCGTTGGGAAGGAGGGATTGATATTGTTCCTCTGGATTCAGTCGATGCCGCAGACTGGCCGATTATGCCGCCACCCAAACAATAATGGCTCGTCAACCAATCAATATTGTCTGGTTCAAACGTGATTTAAGGCTTGCCGATAACGCAGCTTTTCACGCGGCCTGTGAACAGGATTTACCCATTTTATTGTTATATATAGTTGAACCTTCGCTGCTGGCAGATCCGCATTACAGCCTGCGTCATTGGCGATTTGTCTGGCAATCATTGCAACAACTTAATCAACAATTAGCTGCTGATAAAACCAAGGTCGTGGTTATTGAAGGCGAAGCATTAGGGGTGTTTCAAGAGCTCCAACAATATTTTCAAATAAACACCGTTTTCAGTCATCAGGAAATTGGTCTCAATATCACTTTTGACCGGGATAAAACCCTGAAACAGTATTTCAGCCAGCAGCAGATAAGCTGGCATGAGTTTGCTCAAGGCGCTGTAATTCGTGCAGCCTCGACGCGAGATGATTGGGATAAACATTGGCAACAGGTAATGCGGGCACCATTGCTGGAAGCTCGGTGGCAGCGGGCGCAATTTATTATTGATTTACCACTAGTCGAATTCAGTTCTCCAGCAGAGTGGCAACAAGCTGATGTCTCATTTCAATATGGAGGTGAATTAACCGCGTTGAGTGTGCTCGCCGATTTTTTTGCTGAACGTGGTAGACACTATCACAAGCATATTTCCAGCCCGGATCTAAGTCGTCAAACCTGCTCCAGAATGTCGCCGTATCTTGCCTGGGGCAATATCAGCCTTCGGCAGGTTTATCAACAATTACTGCAGCACTGGAATGATCCTGGCTGGCGCAGACCCTTGGCTGCATTTGCCTCAAGGCTGCACTGGCATTGCCATTTTATGCAGAAATTTGAGAGTGAAACGGCGATGGAATATCGCCCGGTAAATCGTGGTTATCAAAACTATCCCTGGCGAGAAGATAAACAGTCGGAAGTCGATTTATTAGCATGGCAACACGGTAAAACTGGTTTTCCATTGGTGGATGCCAGCATGCGCTGTTTGATAGCTACTGGGTATATCAATTTTCGAATGCGTGCGATGTTAGTGAGTTTTTTATGTCATCAACTGCATATCGATTGGCAACGCGGGAGTTATCATTTAGCTCAGATCTTTTTGGATTTTGAACCAGGTATTCACTATCCACAGCTACAAATGCAGGCAGGCGTGACTGGCACCAACACGATTCGAATTTACAATCCAACCAAGCAAGCCGAAGAGCAGGATCCAGAAGGCAAGTTTATCCGTGAATGGTTACCCGAGCTGAGCGAATTGCCCAATGAGATTATTCATCGACCATGGGAAGTCACGCCAATGGAGTCGATGATGTTAAATTTTGAGTTAGGGCGAGATTACCCATTTCCCATTGTTGATATTAAAGCTACCTCAAAACAAAGCCGGGATAGTTTATGGGCCTGGCGTAAACGAGGAGATGTTCAGCAGGAAAATCAGCGCATATTACGTCGTCATGTGCGCTTAAGCTCTCGTTAACCACTACGAATTGCCATTCAGTTAGTCAAGCACTGATAATATGGCTTGAACACCCTTAATTTTATTTTCCGGAGAATATATGACACTAGCCTTTGCTGCGGTGGTGGTTGGTCTAGCCTTGTTAGTTTGGAGTGCAGATCGATTTATTGATGGTGCCGCCGTGTCCGCCCGATATTTTGGTATGCCACCTTTGTTAATCGGCATGGTAATTGTGGGGTTTGGTACTTCGGCTCCGGAAATGGTGGTATCAGCAATAGCGGCAACGCAAGGAAATCCGGGGTTGGCGCTGGGCAATGCATATGGTTCAAACATCACTAATATCGCGTTGATCTTGGGGTTGACAGCGGTATTAAGTCCTATTGCCGTGCATTCTCAGGTTTTACGCAAAGAATTACCGATTCTGATTGGCGTTACAGCATTAGCCGCATGGCAATTAGCCGATGGAACGTTATCCAGATTTGATGCCGGTATTTTGATATTGGTATTTTTTATCTTGATGGGCTGGACCATTTATCAGGGCATGAGGAAGTCGCCGGATGCGTTTGGCACAGAAATGGAAGCTGAATTTAACACTGAAACCATGAGCCTGAAAAAAGCCTTGATATGGTTATTTATCGGCCTGGTTTTATTGATTATCAGTTCACGAATTTTAGTATGGGGCGCTGTTGAAATTGCCGTCGCTTTTGGAGTTAGTGACCTGATTATTGGTTTAACGGTGGTGGCTATCGGTACCTCATTACCAGAGTTAGCTTCATCGTTAATTGCAGTGAAAAAAGGCGAACACGATATCGCGCTGGGCAATGTAATTGGCTCAAATTTGTTTAACACATTGGCTGTGGTCGGTATTGCCGGATTGATTCACCCGTTTGCGGTGCCAGCTGAAGTACTTTCGCGTGATGTCGTCGTGATGGCTGGATTGACTATTCTATTGTTTATCTTTGGCTTTGGGATCGGCAGACAAGGACGAATCAATCGACTTGAAGGGGGCTTTTTCATGCTGGTGTTTGTTGCTTATACCGCTTATCTAATCAGTACTATCGTGACCTGAACCCGGAGCTTGGCATGATGCAGTGGTTATTACAGTTTTGGGAGCAGAACTCAGCATTAATTCTAGCTATTGGTTATAAGCTGGTGATGACGGTGGTGGTATTGATAGCGGCTACCGTCATCTCTCGTTTGATACGACGGGTATTTACCAATACCAATTTCAAGTTAAAGAGTATCGATCCTGCTGTCATCAAGTTATTCAGCTCAACTATGGCCTACCTGGTCTATGCCGTCGCTGTATTAATTATTCTCGATATGTTCGGTTTTAATACTGCAAGTATTATTGCCTTATTGGGTGCTGCTGGTCTTGCGGTGGGCTTGGCTTTACGGGAAACGCTAAGCAATATTGCTGCTGGCATCATGCTATTGTTTTTAAAGCCTTTCAAACTTGATGATTTTATTCAGTGTGGAGAGCTGGTGGGTGGGGTTCGTGAAATCGGTTTATTTACCACTATTCTCGAAACACCTGATGGGTTGTATATTTCGGTGCCCAACAGTCGCTTATGGGGCGCACCGATTACCAACTTTACCCGCAACAGTAAGAGGCGACTGGAAGTGATTGTTGGCATTTCCTATAGCGATCCAATTGATGTGGCATTGGAGGTGCTTCATAACGTTGTGGAAAGTCATCCAGCCTTGTTGGAAACCCCGGCACCGCAGATCTTTGTTTCCTCAATGGGAGAGAGTTCCATCCAATTACATATGCGAGCCTGGACAACGATAGATGTATTCTGGAAAACCTATTGGGAGTTAAACAAAATTGTTAAAGAGCAAATCGAAGCAGCCGGTTTAACGATTCCATTCCCTCAGCGGGTATTAACGCTGGCGGATAATTTAACGATTTCAAAAAAACAAAATGAAGTGGAAGCAGAAGCGAATTCAAAATTAAGTCAGCACTGAAATATATGTGACTTGCATCACATAAATTTTTGTAAGATACTCCCGCTCTTAAGTGTTTGATTACTAAGGATTGGGTATGAAGACGGGGTTGGGTGATGTCGATAATGAATGTCTGCAGGTCGTATTAGACATTATCAGCGATGGTGTATGGGATTGGCACGCGAATACCGGCTATGTTTATCGCAGTCCGGGTTGGGGTCGTATGTTGGGTTATCCTGCAGACGCCATCCCTTCTACTATAGCGTTTTGGGAAGGATCCTTGCATCCAGAAGATCGCGAACGTGTACTCAAACACTTTGACGATTACATCCATAATCACACCAGCATTTATCATCTTGAATATCGCTTCCGCAAAGCCGACAACACCTACTTATGGTTAGAAGACCGCGCCAAAATCATTGAGTGGAATGAAGATGGATCGGTCGCCAGAATGATTGGCGCCCATCGTGATATTAATGAGCGCAAAATGAATCTGGAGCGACTTGCAGAGCAAAATCATTCGCTTGAAGATTTAGTTGAAGAACGCACCCATCAGTTGATTCAAACTAATGCTGAATTAGAAAATAAAATTGCCGAAGTTCAGCGATTGGCAGAAACCGATACGCTTACTGGCGTGGCTAATCGTTACCGGCTGGAGAAAACCCTGGAGCACGAAGTAGAGCGTGCTGAACGTTTTCATCAGCCCTTATCCGTGATTGCGCTGGATATTGATGATTTTAAGATCGTTAATGATGAGTTCGGTCATGCCAATGGTGACATGGTGCTGGTGCAAATGAGTCGACTGTTGAAAAAGAACATTCGCGAAATTGATTTACTGGCGCGTTGGGGCGGTGATGAGTTTATGATTCTGTTACCTAATACCGGGCTTGAAGCTGCTGCGCATACCGCTGAAAAATTACGTCAACTTATTGTTGATGCCAAACTGGATAAGCGAGCCACAATCACTACAAGTTTTGGTGTTGCTCAATTGCGTCAGGGCGAGTCAGCTATGCGTTTATCTATTCGTGCTGACAACGCCCTTTATCAATCAAAAGAGTCTGGAAAAAACCGTATCAGTTCCTAAACTAGTCTTGCCCAGAGGTCGTGTTCATCGGCTTCTTCGAATTCAACTTCGACGATATCGCCAACTTTTAAATGGGTTGCGTGATCGATAAATACCTGACCATCTATTTCCGGTGCATCTGCCCGGCTACGGCCCACCGCACCTTCTTCAACGACTTCATCAATAATGACAAAATCGCGCTTGCCCACTTTTTGTTGCAAACGCTGAGCACTGATTTCGGCTTGTTTAGCCATAAAGCGGGCCAGACGTTGTTCTTTAACTTCTTCCGGTACTGGATCGGGCAATTCATTTGCTACAGCTCCATCTACTGGTGAATATTTAAATGCACCCGCTTTATCCAATTGAGCTTGATCCAGAAAATCCAATAATTCTTCAAATTCGGCTTCGGTTTCACCAGGGAAACCCACAATAAAGGTACTGCGTAAGGTGATTTCAGGACAAATCGCCCGCCATGCACGGATTCGTTCAAGATTGTTCTGTGAAGAAGCGGGACGTTTCATTAGTTTCAGAATACGTGGGCTGGCATGCTGAAATGGAATATCCAGATAAGGCAGAATCTTGCCTTCGGCCATTAACGGAATCACATCATCAACATGCGGGTACGGGTAAACATAATGCATCCGTACCCAAATGCCGAGTTCACCCAGTGCTTTGGCCATGGCAGTAAAGCGAGTGGCAATTTTTTCACCCTGCCATTCGTATTCGGCATATTTCAAATCCACACCGTAGGCACTGGTGTCTTGGGATATAACGAGAATTTCTTTTACGCCAGCGTCGGCTAAACGTTTGGCTTCAGCAATGACCTGATTGACAGGACGGCTGACTAAGTCACCACGCATTGACGGAATAATGCAGAAGGTACAGCGATGATTACAGCCCTCGGAAATTTTCAGGTACGCATAATGGCGAGGAGTCAGTTTGATGCCTTCAGGTGGTACCAGACTGATAAACGGATCATGGGGTTGTGGTAAGTGTTTGTGTACAGCACCAACTACTTCTTCCAGCGCATGAGCACCGGTAATTTCCAGCACCTGCGGATGTCTTTCACGAATCGTATTATCACGGCTACCCAGACAACCGGTGACAATAACTTTGCCATTATGGGCGATGGCTTCACCGATACTCTCCAGCGATTCTTCAACAGCAGAATCAATAAACCCACAGGTATTAACTACAACAAGATCAGCATCATCGTAATTTGCTGAAATCTCATAACCTTCGGAACGTAGCTTGGTGATAATGCGTTCGCTGTCGACCAGCGCTTTGGGGCAACCTAGACTGACAAAACCGACCTGTGGAGCTTTCATAAGCGTAACCTGTAACTGGGAGAGTGTAAAAGGCGGCTATTCTATCTTGTTTACTATAACGCTGGTAATCTTTCATAGCCGTCTCTATCGAAAAAGTGGATGAAAAACTGCTGCCATATTGATTACGATTTCAGTGACTTATAATCATTCAGATGTAGGCGAGTAATTGTTTGTCTCGGTATATCCGAGCATAATTTACCGTGTCAGAACACCCGAGGTGATTATGATGATAAAAGCAATTTTATTTGATATCAGTGGTGTATTGCATGTTGATAAGTTACCAGTTGCTGGTGCTATTGAAGCCATTCAGCGGGCCCGAGACGAGCAAAAGATCGTCCGGTTTGTGACCAATACCTCTCGCAGTACCAGCACGGACATGTTGCAATCTTTATTAAAAATGGGTTTTGACCTAAGTGTAGACGAAGTATTTACTGCTCCGGTGGCGCTAAGACAAGTGCTGCAGCAACGCAAATTACGTCCGTATTGTCTGGTTCACAAAAATTTGCTGCCGGAATTTGCCGATCTGGATCAGAATTCTCCCAATGCTGTGGTAGTTGCGGATGCCGCTGATGGTTTTAGTTATGAGAGCATGAACCGGGCATTTCAGTTGATTATGCAAGGTGCTCCCTTATTGGGAGTTGGTTTGAATCGTTATTTTCGACAAAACAATCAGTTATTGTTGGATGCCGGGCCTTTTATAGCTGCACTTGAATTTGCTTGTGATGTGGAAGCTGAGATTTTAGGGAAACCGGCCAAAGCATTTTTTCAAACGGCAGTGGAATCGACAGGTTTTAAAGCCGAAGAAGTACTCATGATTGGTGATGATATGTTTGCTGATGTGGAAGGGGCGTTGGCTGCAGGATTAAGAGCCTGTCTGGTGCAAACTGGAAAATATACACCAGGAGACGAAGAGAAGATTCGTTATCCCGGTGCATGGCTTTGTCCTAATGTGGTCGATGCGGTAAATCGGGTGATTAAACCGTCCTATGATTATTCGAACAGATAGGCGCCATACCCGACAACACTGTCTTTTTTACCAACCACATCACCTGAATTACTTAAGGCCATGATTTGCCCTGACATCTTTTCATTACGGGCGAACTCGAGAAAGCCACGAATGGCATCACAGCCGCAAGCATGAAATTTATCAATATCATGATTATCCATACTGATGATCGCTTGAGAAGTATATTGGTCAATTTTGCGAGCGGTTTCGTAATCCAGATAGTGGCTCAGATCAGAACTGATCACGATTAATGACTTAGCATCTTTGGTTGCAGTGCCCAATACATCGGCAATTAATGCAGAACTGGCTTTACCGGTCAGCAACGGCACAATTTCAAATTGGTTAAGCGAATATTGTAAAAAAGGTAATTGGACTTCCAGGCAATGTTCGCTGTCGTGTGGGCTTTCGTATGTTTCCACCCCTTTAATGCGACTTAACTGCGGATAGATTTTTTTGTCTACCGCCACACTGCCCATCGGGGTGGCAAAGTAATCTGCCTCACTCATCGCTACGCCTTTAAAGTCCGTTCGATGGGACGGGCCAATTAATACGACACGTTCAATATCATCAGCAATTTCTATTAAAGACTGATAAGCCTTGGCGGCAACCTGACCTGAATAGAAAAAACCACCATGCGGCACAATCAAGGCTTTTGCACGATGGTGGATATGATCTGAGGGGTTATCAAATTGTTTGGTGAGCAGGTCTTCCAGCTCGGTCGATCGGGCGGGATAATACAAACCTGCAACTGCGCTTGGGCGAATCGAAATCATTGTTTTTATCCTCAACTCTAAGGCCTTGGATGATTGAGTATTCGCTTCGCAATATGGATTTTCAAGCAAGGATTTAGCCGTAAAAATGATCAACACCCGAAATCCTGATTTTTCGGGCGTTGATCACTTACATGAAATTTTCCCTAAATATCAATGTGGTAGCGATGAGACACAGTGGTGCGCAAACCACTGATATTTAATAAATTATGCTTCGCCTTTAAGCAGTAAGGCTTCATATTCTTCCATGGTAATAATGCCGCCTTCCAAAGCCACTTTGGCTTTTTCGGCATCGTCAATGACATCCTGAACCGCATCCAGACGCTTCCAGACCGGAAGTGGTGTCTCACATTCAGTTTTAGGGACATAACGGGATTCGCTGATGCGTTTGTAACGATGTATATAACGCGGACAGTTTTGAAACATATCCTCAATGGTCACTTTTACCACCAGTTCAGCTTCATGGAATAAAGCCAGGTCTGCAGGATCACGGCTCAATTCGGCAGTGCCATGCACTCGTACCCGATGCGGGGTTTCAAAATCGATAAACAGCATGCCAATTTTTTTATTAGCATCAATATTCCCCATCGACAGATACATGCCATTGCCATCCAGGCTTGGGAAGGCAAGCGTTTTGTCATCAAGGATTTTGACAAAGCCAACATCGCCGCCCTTATGGGAACAAGTTGGAAAACCTCGATGATCAACTGTCGATAGAAAAAAGAAATCGCGGCTGGCGATAAAGCTGCGGTGCTGGTCAGTTATGTAATCGGTGATGATGGCTTCGCCAACCCGATCGGCGAGCTTTTCTTTATTAAATTCCTGTTGTAATTGCCGGTGCTGTGAACCATAGATTTCAGTCATATATTTCTCTCTGTAATGATAGTGAAGCTTATTGTTATGGCCGACAGTTGAGCATTGTCTCCAAGGCCTGTCAAATGGCTCAGCAATCCAGCCAAGGTGCATTACGGGAAAAATAATTTTGCAAATAAGCAATCAAGATCTGACTGCGTCTTGGTAAATAACGTGTTTGTGGGTACACCGCGTAAATGCCAAGCTCACTGTCGTGCATGTAGTCACGCAATATGACCTGCAGTTGACCAGACTGTACAGCTTGATAACAGATGAAATCAGGCGAAGTGATAATGCCTTGTCCTGCGATGGCAACATCACATAGAAAATTGCCATTATTGGCAGAAATTTTTCCTTGCAAATGCAGACTTATCGGGCTGCCATCCTGTTGAAACTGCCAACTTTCAGAGGTATTTCGATAATGCAAAATGGCATGACCATTAGTGAGATCGGTAGGGATGACGGGAGTGCCATGGTAGGCAAGATATTCAGGACTGGCACACACTACCAGCCTGGTGGACGATAGTTTTTTGGCAATTAATGTTGAGTCATCCAGTCTGGCGATGCGTATCGCCAAATCAAAACCGTCGGCAATCAAATCAACCAGCCGATCATTAAAATCAATCGACATTTCAATCAATGGATGTATCTGTTGAAACTCCTGCAAAGCAGGGCCCAGATGCATTAAACCAAATGAGACTGGGGCAGAAATTCGCAGTTTGCCACTGAGTTCGGCCTCAATATCTGATATCTGCGCTTCCGCTTCAGCAATATCATCCAGTAAACGCAAACAATGCTGATAATAACGATGTCCGGCCTCGGTTAGCGTTTGGCGTCGGGTGGTGCGTTGCAACAAGGTCACATTCAAGCGCTTTTCCAATTCTTTTAACCGCTTACTCACCGCCGATTTAACAGTATCAAGCTGTTCGGCAGCAAGGCTGATACTGCCGGCTTCGACAATACGTTTAAAAGTTTGCATATCTTCAATTTGATTCACCAACATATCCTCTTATTGTTCTTTATTTATCAACAATAATTTCTTTATAGCATTCTTTATCTAAATTTCAAGAACTATAAAATGGCACCGTACTTACTTAACAAGGAAATAAAAATGTTTAGCAATATTACCGACCTGACAGGACGAATTTTACTTTCAGTACTGTTTCTCAGTGCAGGTTTAAGCAAGCTTGGTGCTGGCTATGAAGGAACAGCTCAATACATGGCTGCTATGGGGATTTCGCCGGCTCTTTTACCGCTGGTGATTGCCACAGAAATATTGGGTGCGATCGCGATTATTGTTGGTTTTCAAACCCGTATCACAGCTTTTTTGCTGGCGGGATTTTCAATTTTATCGGCAGTGTTTTTTCACCTTGATTTTGCCGATCAAATTCAAAGTATTTTGTTTATGAAAAATATCGCAATAGCCGGTGGTTTTTTGGTGTTGATGAGCCATGGTGCAAAACGCTTTTCAATTGATGCAGCGCTGGCTGCGCGTACATAAGGAATTAAATGATGCAAAAATTAAATGTATTACATATTAATGCCAGTGGTCGTTATGACGGATCATTAACCCGGACGGTATCGACCCAGTTAACCGAGATATTGGCTAATCAACATGATGTAACCTTGCAGCAACGTGATGTGGCTACAGGTTTGCCATTTATCAACGAAGAATGGATTAATTCCAACTTTACCGATCCAGCTGATAGAAGTGAGGCACAAAAAAATGTATTGGCCTTGTCTGATCAGCTGATTAATGAAGTCAAGGCTGCAGATGTAATGGTTCTGGCAGTACCGATTTATAACTTTGGTATACCGGCAGTTCTCAAAGCCTGGATTGATCTGGTGGCCAGAGCGCGCGAAACCTTTCGCTATACCGAAAATGGTCCTGTCGGATTACTGGAAAACAAAAAAGTTTATCTGGTGATGGCATCAGGTGGCGTACCACTGGAAAGTGATGTGGATTTTGCCAGTCAGTATTTGAAATTTTTTATGCAGTTTATTGGCATTAGTGATGTCACATTGGTCAATGCCAACCACTATTTTGAACAGCCGGACAGCAGCGAGAAATTGGCTGCAGTGATTGCGGCGTAAGGAGGCCATCATGGCACAACAACGTGAAGTGAAAAAATGGATTCGAGGTCAGATGACTTCGGATGGGGCGGGGGTATCGTTAAGACGGTTAATTGCCTCGCATGAAATAGATATGTTGGATCCGTTTTTACTGTTCGATGCGTTTGGTAGCGATAAACCAGAAGACTATATTGCCGGTTTTCCACCCCATCCACATCGGGGTTTTGAAACGGTAACCTATATGTTGGCTGGCAAGATGCGTCATGAAGACAGTGCCGGTAATGCAGGAGTCATCGAAACTGGCGGCGTACAATGGATGACAGCAGGCCGTGGCATTATCCACTCAGAAAAACCTGAGCAGGAAGCGGGTTTGTTGGCAGGTTTCCAATTATGGGTGAATCTGCCCGCTGAACAGAAAATGATGGCACCACGATATCAGGAAAAAGCTGCCAGCGAGATTGCAATAGAAACACGCGAAGCAGGTTTAACGGTAAAAGTAGTTGCCGGTGAAACCATCAACGGAACCAAAGGTGTTATTGATAACAGTTTTGTTGAACCGGTTTATTTTGTGATTGATGCGACTGCTGGCAGTGTGTTTGAAGACAATATACCGGCGACCCATAATGCCTTTGTATACGTGGCAGCAGGGCGAGTCAGTATTGGCGATAAACCGACTTCTATCGGTGCTTCGCAACTGGCGGTATTAAAAGAAGGCGATGCGGTGAAAGTATTGGCTGAACAGGACAGTACTTTTATCGTTGTAGCCGGGAAACCGATTAACGAACCGGTGGAACGGGCAGGGCCATTTGTAATGAACACCCGCGCCGAGTTGGAACAAGCTTTTGCTGATTATCGCAGTGGTCAATTTGTAGCTTAATCCTAGCCTTCAAAGCTAAATGCTTTGGGGGCTATTTTTATCTGGATAATTAAAATTCTGTTCATCAGATGTTAATGTTCAGAGCAGTTTGTGTTCATTTTCTCTCAAGTTTAGGTTCATGGAGCATCGCTATGATGGAACTCCCTAAACAGCAAACTGAGGAAAAAATGCTTAATAAAACAGCTATGTTTTTAATTGCTTCTGTCACCCTGGGCTTGGCAGGCACGGCACAGGCTGAGGTCGCTAAATCCTGTGTATTGCCAACAAATGATGAGGTGGCAGGGTTATTTGAACGCTGGAATTCATCATTGGCAACGGGCGAGCCGGCACAAGTGGCAGCCAATTATCTGGATAATGCCGTATTGCTACCTACCGTCTCAAATGAAATGCGGACTGATACTGCAAGTATCGAAGCCTATTTCGTTGATTTCTTAGCTAAGAAGCCGGTTGGTGAAATTAATCAGCGCGTTATTACCACCAGTTGTAATCAGGCTTCAGATGTCGGGATTTATACTTTTAGTTTTGACGACGGACAACAAGTTCAGGCTCGATATAGCTATATTTACGATTATGTTGATGGACAATGGTTGATTCGTCACCATCACTCTTCAGCTATGCCTGAATAAGCTGAACAAGATTGCCGGGCAGATGCCAAATCTGTCCGGCCTAATTTTGTGACAGACAATAGCCTACACCACGCAGGGTTTTGATGTATTTGGTGTCAAACGGTTCATCAATTTTACGGCGCAAACGGCGAATATAAACATCCACCACATTGGTAAGCGGATCTTCATTGGCTTCCCAGACATTGGTCAGGATCCGCTCCCGGCTGAACACCTTTTCCGGCGAGGCCATTAATAATTCCAGCAGACGAAATTCTTTAGCCGTCAGCTCCAAGCTCACACCTTTACATCTCACCTGCATGGTATCCAGATCCATTTCAAGATCGGCATATTGCAGTAGACGTGATTGCATGTCGCTGTTTGCCCGATTTGCCAGAGCTTCAATACGTGCCAGTAGTTCTTCAAAGGCAAAAGGCTTGGTAAGGTAATCATCTGCACCATTACGCAAGCCTTCAATACGATGGTTCACTTCACCCATGGCCGATAACATCAGAATTTTGACCGGTAATTTTTGTGCGCGAATCAGCTGGCAAATCTCCAAACCGGTTTTATTCGGCAGCATTCGATCTAAAATCATCACCCGTGGCTGGTACTCCATGATGGCATGCAAAACATGATCTCCATCGTGGACCATAGAAACAAAATAACCCTCAGCTTTGAGACCTCGATACAGAAAATCAGCGACTTTTCGATCATCTTCTACAATTAGAATATTCATCAGGGATTAGCTTTCCATAAGCGGCAATTCAATGGTCGCCGATGTGCCAACATTTCGTTCACTTTCTAGATGAATAGAACCATGATGCGCTTCGACGATAAAACGGCATAAACTCAAACCGATCCCTAGGCCGTCAGGTCGCATTTGCCTGGCGTTTTCAGCACGGAAATAACGATCAAAAATAAACTCAAGGTCGGTCTCAGCGATACCGATGCCTCTATCCTGAATATGGATGGTCAGCTGTTCATCCAGGATAAATTCCAACTTAATCGTTGAGCCAGCGGGGGAATATTTCATGGCGTTATCTAACAGAATCATCACCGCTTGTTGCATCTTGTCGATATCGATATACAGTTTCGCATCGGCATTGAGATTTTCCGGTTTGAAATGTGTCAGCAGTTTTGTTGAATACCCCGAAAGCAATGGATCAGCTGAATTTTTTAGTTTTAACCAAAAGTCGTTAATGCTCACCGTTTTTAAGCGTAATTGTAATTGTTGTTCACCACGTACCAGCATCAACAAATCATCAATTCGATTGGATAAATCATTAGCAGTGTCGACAATACGTACCAGGCTTTCTTTGTATATCTGGGCTTCTTTGTCTTGTCCGCGCAAGCATATCTCTGCTTCTCCCCGAATTGCCGTGGCGGGTGTTCTCAATTCATGACTGACATCGGCTAGAAAACGTTTTTGTTGCTGTTCTGCTTGCTGAAGTTGTTCGAGTGCATGTTGTAACTGTCTGGTACGTTCAGCGACTTCTTGTTCAACCAGTTTGGAGTGGTTTTCTTCCTTTTGGATGGCTTGTTCAAGCCCAGCCGCCATTTGATTAAAACTTCGGGATAACATGGTGAATTCAGAATGTCCCTGTTCAGGAAGCCTATAATGCAGATTTCCCTCCGCCAGTGCCGAGGTACCATTTAATAATTGCTGAATGGGTTGGTATAACGATCGTGATAACACTAAAGCCAAGACGATGGCCGTGATACTGCCAAAAATCAACATGACTACTACCAGAAACTTGACATGTTTTAAGGCTTCAGCGGCCGCATATTCAGCGGTGGAGGAGCGTTCACGTTGCAAATTGATGGCATTGGCAATCACATTTTTCAGGTCCAATCCTTCAAGATTATCAAAGGTTTCAATCAACAACCGCCATAACTCGGCTTCGGCCAGTGGTTGGGTTTCTTTCTCTTCCAGATTACGCTGCAATGCTTGCACATTGGTTTCGAGAATCGATAGTGTTTTCATCTGCTGACTAATCGCATCGAAATCATCAGCTGTTTGCGCGAGTTTCTGATCCTGTAATAACAAGGTATTGATGTTTGCCAGATGGTCATACATCTGCTGTAAATAATTATCCCGTTGATCAATGGGGGACTCTTTGGTTAGCAGCGCCTGAGCCAGCCAGACTTTCAATCGCTGTTTATCAGCGCCTAAAGCAATAAATTCATTGAGCATTTGATTGGCAACACGACCACGTTCAAGATGGTAACTCGCCACACCCGAAACCCACACAGCAAGACTGGCCTGTAACAGGGTAATAATCAGCAAAAGAAAAAAGGCCAGATAAAGTCGATTGCGAAACAAAAAGGTCACTCCTGATAAAGTGATTGTGATTGGTTGTTTTCTAGTCTACCCGTTGGGTATAGCACACCACAATTTAAGATGATTACTCCACGATCAGTACGAGGATTGGTTAAGCTGTAAAGGCAGAAGATTGTTGGTTTGCGACCATGTTACAACAGGATTGAAATTCACCATCTATCGTACTTGACTCAAAAATTATGAGAGGATATGGGCTTTTAAGTTTTCAGGTGATGAGAAATGAACGTAAGTGTGCTTTTTGATTATTGGGTCATCACCATTGCGGCATTGTTTGTCATCGTCAATCCACTGACCACAGCATTTATGTTTGTGTCACTTCTGCCACGTACCACAGAAGCAACACGTAAAGCTGTTGCAAAACGTTCCAGTTTGATTGCGACAGCGGTATTTTTTGTGTTTGCCTTACTAGGCGGTCTGATATTTAAAATCTTTGGCATTACCATTGAGGCGTTTCGCATTGCTGGCGGTTTGATTTTATTTGGGATTGCCATGAGTATGATTCGCAAAGGGTTGGATGAAGGTGAAACCAGCAATGCCTCTGAACCCGGAAATGATGGCAAGATTGCCAGAGATATTTCGGTGATTCCGCTGGCCATTCCCTTTATGAGTGGCCCCGGTGCGATTGCCACAGTGATGATTTTGACCAGTGAGGCACCAACAACAGGACATTTGATATTAGTGTTTCTAGCCATCATTCTAACTACCGGATCGTGTTATCTGGCGATGGTTTATTCACATTTTCTGGTGCGTTACCTTGGCGAAACCGGTAAGGAGATTATCACCCGTATTTTTGGCATCATTCTGTCAGTAATAGCCGTGCAGTTTGTCATTAACGGTGTGTTGGATATCTACACCGCATTGTAATTAATACAATCTGAGTCCGACTTTGATGATCTTATCGCCATCAACTTCGTTCACTACCCAATGAATGCCATGCCAATCTACATCATCACCTACCACCGGGTGTCCACCAACTCGGCGAGAAATAAAATCACTTACAGTCATGCCAGATTGGGCAGAGCTGATAACCAGACCATAGGCTTTAGCGACATCTTCTAGTAATGCATCACCGCGAATGTTGAATGAGCCGAAAAAGGCCTCTTTTTGCTTAAGCTTGGAATGACCGCTAAAGATTTGATTCAACGCATCCAAATCTTCATTTCGGCTAATCACACAAATAGTGTCGTTAAGTTTGAGTTCGGTACTGCCTTTGGGATGCAACATCACATGATTACGAAATAACGCTGAAATCAACGTACCTGATGGAAAACGTATTAATCGAATTGGCTGACCATCTAATTGTTCGTTTTCAATACGATAAACAAATAACTCATAATCATTTTCCGGCAATATTCCTAATGCGCCGCGATGGTTTGGTGTAATTCCAACAGGAATTTCAACTCGCATCCAACGCGCCATCAACGACAGTGTGCTGCCCTGAATCAACAATGAAAGCAGTACCACTACAAAGGCGACATTGAAATACAACGATGCATTTTCAACGCCGCCAATCACCGGGAAAATGGCCAACACAATCGGGACGGCGCCACGCAGTCCAACCCAGGATATAAAACCGATTTCGCGCCAGCGAAAGCGAAAAAAGGGTTTGACCGATAGAACTACCGCTACTGGTCTGGCAATAAAAATTAAGGCTAATGCAATAACCAGAGCGGGCAGGGCATATTCAATTAATTCACTGGGATTAACTAATAACCCCAATATCAGAAACAAGCCGATTTGACTGAGCCAGGCCAGACCATCGTGTACCGGTAGAATAAAGTTCAAATGACGTCCTGGACGATTGCCAATCATCAAGCCACAAAGGTAAATAGCCAAAAAGCCACTGCCGCCAACTGCGCCGGTCAGGCCAAATACACTGAAACCAAGCGCTAATGCCAACATGGCATAAAGTCCGGGGGCTAAATCCAACCAACTGAGTAATCGGGCAATTAACCAGCCGCCGCCAATACCGATAATCAAGCCAAAGCCAAATTGCTGTAGTAAAAATAAAACAGTATCTAATGGTCCGCCAATTTCGCCAACCAGCACTTCAACTAACATAATGGTCAGGAAAATCGCCATCGGATCGTTGGTGCCAGATTCAATTTCCAGCGTAGCACCAACACGTTCATTGAGGTTAATGCCGCGGCCGCTGAGCATAGAAAATACGGCTGCCGCATCGGTTGACCCGATAATGGCACCAATCAATAAGCCTTCAAACAAACTGAGATCAAATACCCACATAGCGAGCAAACCAACACTGCCACTGGTGAGCAGAACGCCTAAAGTCGCGAGGGAGAGGGCGGGTTTGAAGCCGGCCCTGAAGGTTTTCAGCCTGGTTCGCAGTCCACCATCCAGCAGAATCATGGCTAGGGCAAGATGGCCAATCAGAAATGCCATTGAGTAATCATCAAACTCGATGCCCAAAATACCTTCTTCACCGGCAAGCATGCCGAGCACCAAGAAGATGATCAGTAATGGAAGGCCAAATTTTGATGAGAGTCGGCTACCAAGAATGCTTAGCGTGATAAGCAGGCCGCCGAGAAGAAAAAGTGTATTAATAAAATCCATATTAAACCTTGAACAAAAGCAATTAAGATTATTACACACCCTATAAGCCCATTGTCTGCTGATTGGCGTTTAATCTTTCGTGTAACAAAATCTTCAGACATAAAAAAACCGGCTAAGCCGGTTTTTTTATCGAAATTTTAAATTTATGCAGGTTTGAGAAATGGATAATCAATATAGCCTTTTTCATCACCACCATAAAAACTGTTGGAATCTGCTTCGTTGAGCATGGCATTAGTGGCAAATCGTTCGGGTAGATCCGGATTGGCAATAAATAATTTTCCAAACGAAATCAGGTCGGCTTTACCTTCTTTTAGGGCTTTATTCCCTGATGCCTGGTCATAATTGCTGTTGGTCATGTAGATACCATCCCATAATTCACGTAATGCGCTGATATCAAATGCCGGGCCAGCTATTCCAGGAGTCTCTGCGCCCATCTCGGTGATATGCAAATAGCCCAGCCCGAATTTATTAAGTGCCTTGACTATATAGCTAAAAGTGGCCTCGGGATTGGAATCATGCAAGTCATTGAAAGGTTGTAAAGGTGATAAGCGAATGCCTACTTTTTTCGGGTCCCAAATTTCGCAGACTGCAGCAGTCACTTCCATAATTAAGCGAGCGCGGTTCTCTAGGCTGCCGCCATATTGATCTTCACGTTTGTTGGTACCATCGCGTAAAAATTGATCAAGTAAATAGCCATTGGCCGCATGAATTTCGACCCCATCAAAACCTGCTTCAACTGCACAACAGGCGGCGTGACGGTATTGTTCAACAATTCGTGGAATATCTGCGGTTTCTATGGCTTGGGGTGTTTCATAGGGTTGCATACCTTGGTAGGTATAAACTTCTCCTGCAGGTTTAATGGCTGAGGGGGCAAGCGGTTTCATGCCATTTGGTAGCATAGAGCTATGTGAAACCCGGCCGCAATGCCACAACTGGACAAAAATCAGACCATCTTCTTTATGCACGGCATCAGTTACTTTCCGCCATCCGATTATCTGTTCTTCTGTGTGAATGCCGGGCGTCAATGGGTAACCTAAGGCATCATCCGCTATTTGTGTACCTTCGCTGATAATCAGGCCAGCAGATGCCCGCTGTTGATAATAGATCACATTCATGTCAGTGGGCACTAAGCCTTCACCCGCTCTGTTCCGCGTTAATGGTGCCATGACCATTCGATTTCTAAATGTCTGGTCACCAATTTTGATAGGTGATAACAGAGTAATATCTTGCGATTGGTTCATCAAAGACCTCTGGGATGAAAGAAAAAAGAAGAAACATTAAAACGTTGGAAAAAGTACTTATCACTATGCTTAAAGCTTAACTAAGCAACATCGTTGATAATCATTAATCACTGTTTTAAAAGTAAAAATTAACGAGAGTAAATATCTGACATCTCAAAAATGTAAACGTCTGGATGGGCGTGAAATTATTGCTGCTCAGATTTAGCTTTTTGTTTTGCTTCGAGCTGCGATTTAATGAACTGCAGTTTTTCCGGCACGGCGTCGCAACTATCGGCCGGACTGCCGCAACGTGAACAATTTAATGCGAACCATGCCGCATCAATTACTTCACTGCGGATTTCTTCTTCAACTTGATTGGCAGTACCCACCATGGATCGTGCACGTGTTTGAATATATCCATGTTGATTTTTGCACTGCATCACATCAATCGGCTGCTTGAAGTCGTATTGTTGATGCAATTCCAGACCTACCTGATATTGGTAAAGCATTTCCTGATAAACCAGTTTTAGCGGATCGCCGGTTCCGAGTTGAGAAACAGCACCAGCATTTGCTAACAGTGGCGCAGCTAATAACAGTAAAATTAATTTCAATTTCATAGTAGTGTCCAGGAATAATTCCCATATCAATCACAGCTTAATCCAATTTTAAACTGTGTGCATCGGCAAATTCCCTACTGTTAAACTGACAAGGGAATACGATTTAGAATGTAAACTAACAACAGTAAGGTGAACGCAACGTGAACAGAGGACAGTCAATGATGGCCAGTGAATTGAAAGTCGTTGCGCCAGTAACTGAAAAAATCCATTTTGCTATTGGTATCAGCCATGTAGGGCATGTACTGACAGCAGAATCTTCAAGCGGAATTTGTGCCGTGTATTTGGGTAAATCTCCCAAGGATATGATGGCCAGTCTGCAACAGCAGTTTTCTGCTGCAACCTGTGTTGATGGTGGCAAGGGTGTGAAAAGCACTCTCTCAAAAGTAATTGATCAAATACACAATCCGCAAAAGCGTTTTGATTTCCGGTTGGATCAACGAGGTACACTGTTCCAGCAACAAGTCTGGCAAGCCTTGTCTGATATTCCCTCTGGTTCAACTGTTAGCTATAGCGATATTGCTGAAAAACTGCAGAATCCGGGCGCGGTGAGAGCCATTGCCAGTGCCTGTGGAGCGAATAATATTGCGGTGATTGTTCCATGCCATCGAGTGATTCGTAAGGATGGTTCACTTTCCGGTTATCGCTGGGGTGTAGAGATTAAGCAGGCTTTGTTGCGTCGTGAGCGCATGACACTGACAAAATGATCACAGCGGATTTATTTGCTGAGGCAAATCAGCTTCAATGTGAACAAATCCTGCCGGAAGTTTTTTTGTTAAGAAGCTTTGCTTTGCAAATGGCGCCCCAATTGTTAAATCAGCTTGACACTCTCTCGGCAGAATCGCCTTTTAGCAGGATGCAGACACCGGGCGGTTTTTATATGTCTGCCGCAATTACCAATTGTGGTGACGTGGGATGGCATAGTGACAGACAGGGTTACCGTTACAGTGAAATTGACCCGCAAACTCAACAGGCTTGGCCAGCAATGCCGGAAAGTTTTCGCGAACTTGCTGAAACAGCGGCAAAACAATCCGGTTTTAGCCGATTTTCACCTGATGTATGTCTGATAAACCGCTATGAAGTCGGTGCCAAAATGGGCCTGCATCAGGATAAGGATGAAAAGGATTTTTCTCAGCCAATAGTTTCTGTTTCACTGGGGTTGCCAATCGTGTTTCAGTTCGGCGGGCCAAAGCGAAATGATTCTGTACAGCGAATTCCATTAGAGCACGGTGATGTAATTGTCTGGGGTGGGGCGGCAAGACGTTATTACCATGGTGTATTAACGTTAAAGCCCGGTCAGCATCCATTGACCGGGTCGTATCGATATAACCTGACCTTCCGTCAGGCCAGATAACTCAGCTTAGACCTACTTTAAGTACCAGTTCCATGGTTCGCATGCTGTAGCCCCATTCATTGTCATACCAGGCGTAGATTTTCACCTGTGTCTGATTGGTGACCATGGTGGATAGGGCGTCAATAATGCTTGAACGTGGATCGCCCCGATAATCACTCGATACCAAGGGTTTTTCTTCATAGCCCAGGATTCCGTTTAATTCATTTTCTGCAGCGGACTTTAATAACGCGTTGACTTCCTCAACCGAGGTAGCGCGTTCAACTTCAAACACACAATCCGTTAATGAAGCATTAGCTAGGGGGACGCGAACCGCGTGGCCATTTAAGCGGCCTTTGAGTTCAGGGAAAATTTCAGTAATAGCGGTGGCACTGCCGGTTGTGGTGGGAATCAAATTGTTACCAGACATACGCGCCCGGCGTAAATCTTTGTGCGGGGTATCCATAATTGACTGAGTATTGGTTAAATCATGGATGGTGGTGATCATGCCGTGTTTGATGCCCAGCTTTTCATGAATAACTTTGACGACAGGGGCCAGACAGTTTGTGGTGCAAGAGGCGGCGGTCACAATTTTATGCGCATCCGCATCGTACAGATCATCGTTCACACCCATTACCACATTTAAGATACCAGCCTGTTTGACCGGGGCTGTCACCACCACACGCTTTACACCTTGATCCAAATACGCTTGTAACATTGTGCTATCACGCATTTTGCCGGATGCTTCAATAACAACATCACAGCCTGACCAGTCGGTGTCATTAATGGCTTTATTCGCGGTTACCGCAAGGGTTTTATCACCAACTGTAATATTGCTGCCATTGGCTAGTGCAGAATGCTCCCAACGACCATGTACCGAATCAAAATTTAATAGATGCGCGTGAGTTTCAGCATCACCAGCAGGATCATTTAATTGTACAAACTCAATGTCTGGCCATTCCCACGCAGCGCGTAAACACAAGCGTCCAATACGACCAAAACCGTTAATACCTACTTTGATTGTCATGATAAATTCTCTTGTTTAGGAAACCAGTGTCGGGTGCGATTGGCAAAATAGACTAATGTCAGCATGACTGGCACTTCCACCAATACACCGACCACGGTTGCCAGAGCAGCACCTGAATGCAGACCGAATAATGAAATGGCAACAGCAACGGCCATTTCGAAAAAGTTTGAGGTGCCAATTAAACAGGCAGGAGCAGCGACATCGTGTTGCAGACGCATTTTGATGGCTGTAAAGTAACCCAAAGCAAAAATCCCGTAAGTTTGAATCAACAAGGGAATAGCAATCAGCACAATAATAAAAGGTTGTTGCAAAATGGTTTCAGCCTGAAAACCAAACAGCAAAATCACAGTGGCCAATAAACCCATGATTGACCAAGGTTTGATATGGCTTAAAAAGCTGTTGAGAGCGGGTAAGCCTTTGCTTTTAATGATGTGTTGCCGGGTAAAAAAGCCTGCAATAAGAGGTAATAAAACATATAACACGACTGAGATCAGCAAGGTTTCCCAGGGCACAGTTAAGTCAGTGATGCCAAGTAAAAATGCGGCAATCGGCGCAAAAGCGAAAATCATGATGATGTCATTGAGCGAGACTTGCACCAGAGTGTAATTGGCATCGCCTTTAACCAGTTGGCTCCAGATAAATACCATCGCCGTACAGGGTGCAACGCCCAGTAAAATCATGCCGGCAATATATTCATCAGCTGATTGCGGATCGACCCAACCGGCGAAAAATACTTTAAAAAACAACCAACCTAAAGCAGCCATAGTGAAAGGTTTGATCAGCCAGTTGATGACCAAAGTCAGCCAAATTCCCTGCGGCCTTTTGCCAACATCTTTAATGGCGGTGAAATCCACCTGTACCATCATTGGATAAATCATCAACCAGATAAATATCGCAATCAGCAGATTTACATGAGCGTATTCCAGGCTGGCGATTAGATCGAATATGGGCGGAAACAGATTACCTAAAAATAATCCTGCCAGAATGCTCAGCCCGACCCATACCGATAAATAACGTTCAAAAATACCCATCAGTTAGTGGCTCCAATTCGTTTTAATTCAGTGCTGATTTCCGTTGCAGAAAGCTTCGCCAACGATAATTCCAACAAAGCAGTAAAGCTTGTTTCAAGCAGTTGAATCAAACCATCAAAACATTGATCCCGTTCGTTTGAATCAGTGATTTTGGAAGCATCAGGCAATCCCCAATGACCTTTGACGGCTTTGCCGAACCAGATAGGGCAGCTTTCACCTGCGGCCTGATCACAGACGGTGATCACGATATCAGGATGATAGTCACTCAAAGCTTCCCAGGATTTACTGGATAATCCATCAATGTTGTAACCGTGTTCAGTTAGTTTGTTTAAGGTTTGGGGAAACACTTTTCCGGCTGGCTGACTACCCGCGCTGGCAACGATAAATTTATGACCAGCTAATTGTCGACAAATGGCTTCAGCCAGGATGCTGCGACAGGCATTGTGGGTGCACAGGAATAACAGTTTGGGAGGAGTGGTTGTCATAACATATGTTTATCCATATATTTCAGGCTAAAATTTTTAGCAGCAATTACCTAAGCGCTGTAACTTCACTAAATCATCTCTAAAAAAGTTCGGTTTGCTTTGATAAGCAGCATCAATGGATTGTGTCGCCCAAGCGGGCAGATCAGGGTTTAGACGGTAATACACCCATTGACCTTGGCGTCGATCCAGCAAAAGACCACTTTGTCTGAGTAACGCCAGGTGACGTGATATTTTTGGCTGACTGATTTGCAGGGCTGAAATCAATTCACAGACACATAATTCGTCTTGATCGACTATTAGCAGGACTAAACGCAAACGCGTTTCGTCTGCCAGACATTTGTGAAAACTCAGTAAATCCATAATGGTGATATATTCGGAAATTCATATATATGAAAAACATATATTAATTTGTTTGAATGTCAATCTACTAATTGCCAGCTATCGTCACCGATCTGAAAAATATCGCCAGCTACCATCTGTTTACGTTTACGTGTTTCCACCACACCGTTGACCTTAACATGGCCTTCAGCAATGATATTTTTCGCTTCAGCGCCGCTGTCGGCGATGCCTTCAAATTTGAGAATTTTGAACAGTTCGACCGGGCTTTTAGTGATATGCACGGTGGTGATTTCGTTTGTCATTTAATGATCCTGTTATTTATGGGAAAACAATCTGTACATCACGTTTTAGTAAAGTCATACCCACTACAATCAGCAAACTCAATATGGCTTGATGAAAGGAAACTTAGCCATGAAATATCAGCTGATCTTAGTAAAGTTGCTACAGTTTTCAATTGTGCTGGTGATGTTATACCCGCTCTATTACGTGTGGGAAACCGAAAAGATTAAAACTGCTTGTCAGCAAATCAAACCGGGAATGACGTATAACGATATTGTCATTGAACTGCAGAGCAGAGGACTTACCTTTAGCAGAATGAGTGGTGCTCAAGCTCCGGGTGAGAAATGGTTGGGACTGGTTGAATCACAAGCATCATTTAGCGGCTATGGCTGTGAAATAAGAGGCTTTGGTAATCAAATCGCGGGCGTCAGAATAGTGAAGGGTAAACAAATTGCTCCCTGAAACAGGCTGTTTCAGGGAGCAAAAAGATTAGCTTGCGACGTAATTGATCAAAATACCTGCAGCCACTGCTGAACCGATAACCCCGGCCACATTCGGACCCATGGCATGCATCAACAGGAAGTTATGTTTATCAGCTTCAAGTCCCAGTTTATTTGAAACCCGTGCCGCCATAGGCACAGCTGATACACCTGCAGAACCAATCAATGGATTAATGGGCTCTTTAGTTACTTTATTCAGAATCTTCGCCATGATGACACCGGATGCGGTACCGATAGAAAATGCGACCATACCAAGCACTAAAATACCCAGAGTCATATGATTCAAAAAACTATCCGCACTTAAGCGTGAACCAACAGCCAAGCCCAGGAAGATGGTCACGGTATTGATTAATGAGTTTTGGGTAGTGTTGCTTAGACGATCCACCACCGCACATTCTTTCATCAAATTACCAAAACAGAACATACCCAGTAATGGAGCAGCATCCGGCAGGAATAGGGCAACAAGAATCAACAATACCAACGGGAAGACAATTTTTTCACGTTGTGACACATGTCTTTGCTGGTGCATACGGATTTTGCGTTCTTTTTCATTAGTCAGCGCACGCATGATAGGTGGTTGGATCAATGGAACCAAGGCCATATAAGAATACGATGCCACCGCAATTGCACCCAATAACTCCGGTGCCAGTTTACTGGCAACATATATCGACGTCGGACCATCAGCACCACCAATAATGCCGATTGCCGCGGCATCTGCCAGAGTGAAATCAAAAATTCCGAAAGTCGAAAGTAACACTGCCCCCATCAGCGTGGCAAAAATACCGAACTGTGCTGCAGCGCCCAGAAATAAGGTTTTGGGATTCGCTAACAAAGGACCGAAATCGGTCATTGCACCCACACCCATAAATATAATCAGTGGGAAAGCCCCACTCGCAATACCGATGGTATAAAACAAATCCAAAATACCACCGGCTTCGGCTAAGCCTGCTCCTGGAATATTGGCCAATACACCACCAAATCCAATGGGTACCAGCAATAATGGCTCAAAGTTTTTCTTGATAGCCAGATATAACAACAACATACCGATCAGAATCATCACAGCCTGACCGAGCTGCATTTGATAGAAACCAGTGGCTTCCCATAGATGTAATAACTTATCCATTCGACTAGCCCTTAAGCGATTGAAACCAGTGCGTCGCCAACTTTGACGGTATCACCGGGTTTTACATTGATAGCAGTCACAGTACCGGCATGTTCTGCCACGATCTGTGTTTCCATTTTCATCGCTTCAAGGATGAGTATCACATCACCTTCATTAACGGCTTGTCCTTGAGCTACCATGATTTTCCAGATATTTCCGGATAAAGGCGCCTTGACGACGGCACCTTCGCTGACTGGCTGTTGGGGAGCCGTTTGAACTGCTTGAGGTGCTTGTGAACTGTCAATCTGACTGATATCACCGCCTTCATTGACCTCAACCACATATTGTTGGCCATTGACGGTAATAGTGTAAGTTTCTGGTGCGCCAGCTTGTTTAGCAGGAGCAGTTGATGAATGAGTTGCTTCAGCCGTGGGTAATGGCTCAAAAGCATCCGGATTGCCACGATTTTTGAGGAATTTAATTGCTGTCTGGTTAAACAAGGCAAAGGTCAATACATCATCAATCTGTCTTTCACCTTCTTCCAGTTTGAAGTTGTCCTGGTCTGCCAGTGAAACCAACTCAGCGGTAAGTTTATCCATTTCATCTTCAAGCAGATCCGCTGGTCGGCAAGTAATCACCTCAGCACCATTCAAAACGCGTTTTTGCAGCTCAGTATTGAAGGGAGCAGGCGCTGAACCATACTCTCCACGTAATATACCTTGGGTTTCTTCAGTAATGGATTTATAGCGCTCGCCAGTCAAAACATTAATAACCGCTTGGGTGCCGACAATTTGCGAAGTAGGGGTAACCAATGGGATAAAGCCGAGATCTTCGCGCACTCGCGGAATCTCATGTAAAACTTCATCCATACGATCCAGTGCATTTTGTTCACGCAACTGGCTTTCCATATTGGTCAACATACCGCCCGGAACCTGAGCCACCAGGATGCGTGAATCTACCCCACGTAAACTGCCTTCAAACTTGGCATATTTTTTCCGGATTTCGCGAAAGTAAGCGGCGATTTCTTCAAGTAATTCAATATTTAAACCCGTGTCACGATCAGTACCTTCAAAGATGGATACCACTGATTCAGTCGCGGAATGACCATAGGTCATCGACATGGAGGAAATTGCTGTATCCACATTATCAATACCAGCTTCAACACATTTCATAATGGTTGCCGTCGACAGGCCTGTAGTGGCATGGGATTGCATATGTATAGGGATATCAATGGTTTGCTTAAGACTTTTAACAAGTTCAAAAGCTTTGTAAGGCTTAAGCAAACCAGCCATATCTTTAATACATAGGGAATGGGCACCCATATCTTCGATGCGTTTTGCCATATCCAGCCACATTTGCAGATCATGAACAGGGCTGATGGTATAGGCCATGGTGCCTTGGGCGTGTTTATCATTTTCCAACACGGCTTTAATGGCGACTTCAAGGTTACGTGGATCATTCATCGCGTCAAATACGCGGAATACGTCAACGCCATTAATGCTGGCTCTTTCAACAAACTTGCGTACGACATCATCAGCATAATGGCGATAACCGAGCAAATTCTGACCGCGCAACAACATTTGTTGTGGCGTATTCGGCATAGCTGCTTTCAAACTGCGGATACGGTGCCAGGGATCTTCGCCTAAATAACGAATACAGGCGTCAAACGTTGCGCCACCCCAGGTTTCGACTGACCAGTAACCGACTTGGTCAAGTTTATCGGCAATCGGCAACATATCATCCAAACGGAGTCGAGTTGCAAATAAAGATTGATGGGCATCACGTAGAACAACATCCGTGATGCCAAGAGTTTTTTTTGCTTCGGTCATATTATGGCCTTGTGATTAAACTTAGTTATATGGTGACTTGGCGTCACTTATTTTTTTTGTTTCGGTATTTATGCACTGCGCTTGATAATACGGTGAGTAGTGCGTGATCTTGGGAAGGCTGTGATGAGTTTTTGGTGTTTGATGCAGGTTGACCGAGTACGGCGGTTGGAGCGGGTATGCCATCAACTGGAAGGGCGCCGACGCTCTTTTCGTAGCGGGTAATTATCCATGACATTAAGGTTGTGACGAGTACTAGTACGGTCAAGAACATAAATACAAAACCCATGCCGGTCAGCATAAGCGTGAATCCTTCTGACATAAGGGTGGTGTCTTCCATCAGTTTGCCTCTAATTGATTTGGGTCGTTAAAAGCTTGAAGCGTATTCAACTGTAAACAGCCGCGTAGTATAGCATTGTTGATTTAACTCACATATTTCCTTTACGCATAAGGCCTCATTTGACCTAGAGTAACAGGGAAAAAACCATATTGAAAATAGCTTGTGTTTTAATGACTTGCTAGGTAAAACTCAGAAAAAGGATGGTCTGTAAACCGATGTGGGTGTACAGAGTTTAGTCAGTGTTTTTAAGGAAAAAGGCTGAAACTTATGGAACACCATGTCCCCCTTATCAGCACGATTGCTGCCGGCTTCGGTCTGGCACTGGTGCTGGGCTTTATTGCCGAAAAAATTAATATCCCTGCTTTGGTTGGCTATTTGCTGGCAGGAATCATTATTGGGCCCAGCACACCCGGTTTTCATGCTGATGTTGATATTGCGATTCAATTATCCGAAATTGGGGTGATGCTTTTGATGTTTGGTGTGGGCTTGCATTTCTCCCTCAAGGACTTGATGGCGGTCAAGCGCATTGCAGTTCCCGGGGCCATTGTGCAGATGTCTATTGCCACCTTGCTCGGCACCATGCTCGCCATGAGTTGGGGGTGGACTTTTGGAGAGGGACTGGTGTTGGGTTTGTCATTATCCTGTGCCAGTACGGTGGTGTTATTAAAAGCTCTGGAATCCCAAGGGTTGCTGGAGACAATAAATGGGCGTATTGCAATAGGCTGGCTGATTGTCGAAGACTTGGCCACTGTACTGATGCTGGTGTTACTGCCAGCATTGGCGGGGATTTTAGGTTCTGGCGAAGCAGGCGTTTCAGATGCGCCACTTTGGCGAACTATCAGTCAGATACTGTTTCAAGTTACTGCATTTGTTGCGGTGATGTTGATTCTAGGTCGTCGACTTTTTCCGTGGATCCTCTGGCAGGTGGCAGGGACCGGATCGCGTGAATTATTTACTTTGGCCACTATTACCGCCGCCATCAGCATTGCTTATGGTGCGGCATTATTATTCAATGTGTCGTTTGCCTTAGGCGCTTTTTTTGCTGGCATGATGATGCGTGAGTCCGAGTTCAGTCATCGCGCGGCAGAGGAATCGTTACCGCTGCGCGATGCGTTTTCAGTGTTGTTTTTTGTTGCAGTAGGTATGTTGTTTGACCCGGTAATTCTGCTTGAACAGCCACTACATGTTTTGGCTGTGGTAGGTATTATCATTATTGGTAAATCCATGGCGGCAATGGCGATCACGCTGGCGTTTCGTTATCCGCTGAACACGGCTTTAACGGTGGCTGCCAGTCTGGCGCAAATCGGTGAGTTTTCTTTTATTCTTGCCGGTTTAGGATTGACTCTGGGATTATTACCCCAGGAAGGAATGAATCTGGTACTGGCCGGAGCTATCATTTCGATAGCACTGAATCCATTGTTGTTCTCTGTGGTCAATCCACTACGTAAATGGATATTGATGCGTTCATTTTTAGCCCGCAGACTGGAACGTCGCCAGGAGCCGTTTGCTGAGTTGCCGATGTCCACCGCAAGTAAATTTCTTAAGGGGCAGGTGGTGTTGGTCGGATTCGGTCGTGTTGGCAGTCGGGTTGCTGAAGCACTGAAAGCCCGTGATATTCCATTTGTTGTTGCAGAACAAAATCGCGAACAGGTCAAAGCGTTACGCAAACAGGGTATTGCAGCGGTGGCGGGTAATGCCGCCGAACCTGCAGTATTAATTCAGGCACATATTGCCAATGCTGCCATGCTGGTTATTGCAACACCGGATCCAGTTGATATAAGACAAATGGCTGATACCGCCCGCAAATTAAATCCGGGTATTGAGATTGTATTAAGAACATACAATGCGGCCGAAGCACAACTATTAACAAAAGATGGTATTGGTAAAGTTTTTTTCAGTGAAGATGAACTGGCGAAAAGTATCACCAGTCATATCACCACACGATTTGCCCCGAAAAATACTGAACACTGACTCCTGTTGAGGAGCCTGAATTAAGAGGTCTGGATGACACCTGGAAAAGATGATTTTTGGTTCCTGCCGTTGGGAGGCTGTGGCGAAATTGGTATGAACCTGAATGTATATGGACATAACGGGCGCTGGTTAATTGTAGATTGTGGCGTCACTTTTCAAGCAGAGGTAGATGAGTTTGGCGATCCGCTCAATAGCCAAAACCCACCGATTCAAATGGCGGATCCGCAATTTCTGATTGACCGTCGCCAACAGTTGGATGGCCTGATTATTACTCATGCACATGAAGACCATATCGGTGCAGTGCCCTATCTGTGGGAATATTTTCGTTGTCCGGTTTATACCACCGCATTTACCGCCGAAATGCTGCGCCGTAAACTGGTCGAACAGGGAATTGCAGATAAAGTGCCGGTGATCATCGTCGAAGCCGATGCCAAACGACAGATTGGGGTATTTCATGTGGAATGGCTACGACTGACACATTCCATACCAGAGCCCTATGCCTTATTAATCAGCACGCCGGTGGGTAAGGTTTTTCATACTGCAGATTGGAAGCTTGATAAAGCCCCAGTGGTGGGTAAGACATATGATGCCAGTGCATTTCAAAAGCTGGCGGAATATCAGGTGGATGCAATGGTCTGTGACTCGACCAATGCCAATGTGCGAGGCTGGTCTGAATCAGAAGCGAATCTGTATAAAGGCCTGAAATTCCATGTTGAACACGCCAAGGGCAGGGTCGTTGTTGCCTGTTTTGGCAGTAATATCGCGCGATTACATACTTTGGCGAGGATTGCTGAAGAAACCGGCCGGCATTTGGGGTTGCTTGGAAGATCATTAATCAACACTGTATCAGCAGCCAAAAATGTGGGTTTATGGACTAATGTGAAAACATCGGTTGATTCAGCACATTTGGGTTATCTGCCTGCGCACACTGTTCTATTGGTGGCGACTGGTAGTCAGGGTGAACCCAGAACAGCATTAAACCGCTTGAGCCAGAACAGTTTTCGCGATTTGCAATTGTCACCTGGTGATACCGTTATTTTCAGCTCTAAAGTTATTCCTGGTAATGAATTAGCAATTGCCACATTGATTGAGCGGCTTAAGGGCATGCAGGTTGATGTGATTGATATTGATAACAGTGCCTTACCCATTCACGCTTCGGGACATCCGGCCAGTGAAGAGCTGAAAACCATGTATCAATGGGTACAGCCTCAATGTGCTATTCCGGTTCATGGTGAATTGATGCATATGAAAGCTAACGCCAAAATTGCCAAAGCCAGTGGTATCAGACAGCAGTTATTGGGACAGAATGGTGATTTGTTTTATATTGCGCCGGTCAATGGCATTCGACGTGGCGCAGTGAAAACGGGACGCTGGGGTTTATTTGATCGAAAGCTGCTGAAAAAAATCTGAGTTCAGGCCTTTGCATCGAAGGCAGGGCCACGCCGTTCTGAAGAAACCCTTCTTTCAATTAATGTTTTCTGTCTGCGTTTACGTCGCTCACGACGCTGCCGTCTATCTTCCTGGATGGTGGACTGGGTTTTATCCGCAGCTGGCTGTCCAGGATTTACAGGTTGTGTGCTATATGTAATTAAAAAATTATTATGATAAATTCGTGAAATATCCATCATCTTGCCCCAACTTTGCACGACTCTACAAAGATAGCGGTTTGATTTCCTATATCTTTAATTCTTTCATCAGGTTAACGCTAAAAGCAACCTATAATTAATGGAAAATCAATGAAAGATTCACTGAAAATAGGCTTAGCGTTAGGTAGTGGTTCCGCTCGAGGATGGGCCCATATTGGCGTTATAAATGCGTTGGAAAAAGCGGGAATAAAAGCGGATATAGTGGTGGGGACGTCAATAGGCTCTCTGGTCGGTGCGGCTTATCTGAGTAATAAATTACCCGATCTGCAACAACGATTACTTCAACTGACCAAGCTCGAAACTGCCGGTTTTTTTAAAATTGGTTTTCCCTTCAATGGCGTGGTCAACAAAGACAAGCTGCATGATTTTTTATCATGCTATGTAGCGGATGATTCGATGTTGATTGAGTCACTATCTGCTCGTTATGCCAGCGTAGCGACAGATCTCCATTCGGGCCAGGAAGTCTGGAATACTCAAGGAAAATTACTGGAAGCAGTCTGGTCGTCAATCTCGTTACCGGGTTTGTTCCCGGCGATAAAACATCACAATCGCTGGTTAATTGACGGTGGACTGGTTAATCCAGTTCCAGTTTCAGTCTGTCGCGCATTAGGGGCTGATATCGTGATTGCAGTGAATCTGAATGGCGATATTTTAGGTAAGCATTTGCATCAAAATCCACCCGTGCCGAAAAATGACCAAAGTGCCAGTTTGCTTGGCAATCGACTCAGTGAGTTTATTACCAATTACACGGGCAATTTTTTTGGCGAGGAGAGACCAGCCAAAGAATATGTACCGGATATGTTTGCGGCCATTGCGGCCTCAGTGAATATCACGCAGGACAGAATTACCCGTAGCCGCATGGCAGGGGACCCACCGGATGTATTATTGCAACCGCGGATATCGCATATTGGATTATTGGAGTTTTATCGTGCAGCTGAAGCGATTCAGTCCGGCGAGAAATGTGTGGAGAAAAATCTGGCAGAAATTCAATTCTGTCTGGGGCAGCGTCAATAACGACAGAGAGAGTTAATGAACAATTTAACAGGGTTTAAGAACCAATTTAAATTTGAAACTGTCATGTCGTGAAGCTAATTTTTAGTAGAAATCTACTGACAGCGGATGTACAAACTGTCAGTCTGGGCAACACAATTAACAAAAATAACGCACATCTACAGAGATATAGGCAAACAAAAGCATGAAAAATGGAAACGTGGGTATCAGTAAGCTCTGGTTTTGGCTGGGATTAAGTTTATTTGTAGTGATGTTTCTGTTGCTGATGGTCCAGATAGACCGGCAATGGAGCAAAATGAATGAAATGACCCGGGTGATGGAGGAGCAGGCAAAAGATATCCGCGCGACGCGGGGTTTATTGCGTAATCTTGAACAAACGATACGTACAGCTGATTTCAGTAGTAATCCAAACAATCGACCAACAAGCCTTAATGATGTGAAAGGAACTGACGCATTCGAACGGGCGCGTCTGGCCGCTGAAAAAGAAGATTATGCGCAAGGTGACTGGCTGATGATGGCCTTTGCCAGCAACATCCGCACTTTAACCCCACTGGTTTCGGCAGATGCTTATTCAAGTGAAGTTCAGCAATATGTACTGGAATCCTTATTGTCACGTGATCCGGATACGCTGGAATGGAATGGTTTGCTGGCGGAAGACTGGACTACGTCGTCGGATGGTTTGACGATTACTTTTACTTTGCGTCGTGATATCACTTTTTCTGATGGTGAGCCTTTAACCGCAAAAGACGTTGAATTCACCTTTAATTTCATCATGAATGAAGCCATTGCCGCACCGCGTAGCCGTGCGTATTTATCCAGGATGGAACGGGTAACCGCGCTGGATGATTATCATGTTGAGTTTGTTTTCAATGAACCCTATTTCAATAGTCTGCAATTAGCAGGCAGCCTGGACATCTTACCTGAACATTTCTATGGCCGTTTTCTCGATGATCCACAAAAATTTAATGAAAGTCGTGGGTTATTAATGGGGTCTGGCCCATTTCGTTTAAGTAACCCGGAAGGCTGGACACCGGATACCGGTGTTGTCGAACTGGTGCGTAATCCGCGCTATTGGGGACCTGTCAGTGCGTCATTTGATCGAATCGTCTGGCGTATTATCGAAAATGACAGTGCCCGGTTAACTACTTTCCGTAATGGTGATATCGATGTTTACAGTGCCCGGCCACGTGAATATCAAAATCTGCTTGATGACAAGGGCATTACTGAACGCAGCCAGAATTTTGAATATATGAGCCCAACCGCTGGTTATAGTTTTATTGCCTGGAATCAGGAGCGTGGCGGTAAGAAAACCATTTTTGCTGATAAACGGGTACGGATGGCAATGTCCTTGTTGACTAATGTAGACAGGGTGTTGGAAGAAATATTCCTCGGTTATGGTCAGCCTGCTGCCAGTCCCTTTATGCCAGGATCTGCCCAACATGATGAAGCCAATCAGGCGATTCCCTATAACATTGAAAAGGCTCGTGAGTTATTGATGGAAGCGGGTTTTCAGGACAGCAACAACGATGGCATTCTGGAAACTCCTGACGGTGACAGATTTGAATTCTCGCTGACTTATTTTCAGGACAGTGATGATACCCGGCGGATGGTGCTTTTCCTGCGTGATTTATATGCCCGTTCCGGCATTATCATGAAACCGAATCCAACTGAGTGGTCGGTGATGGTGGAAAACATCCAGCAGAAAAACTTTGATGCCATCACGCTGGCCTGGACCTCAGGTATCGAAATCGATATTTACCAAATGTTCCACTCTAGCCAGACGGTGGAAGGTGGGGATAACTTTATCAACTATCGAAACCCTGAACTTGACGCTGTAATCGATGCGGCACGATCTGAGGTGAAAGAAGAAGAACGTATGAAGTTGTGGCATCAGGCGGAGAAAATTCTGGTGGATGATCAACCCTATACCTTCCTGTTCCGCCGCAATACCATGGCTTTTATTGATCGCCGTATCCACAATCTGGAAAAAACCAGTTTGGGTCTGAATCTGATGAGTGTTCCGGTTGAGATATATGTGCCGGCCGAACTACAGAACAGACGCTAAACAACTATGTTGAATTATCTGTTACGACGCATCCTGCTGATGATTCCGACGCTGCTCGGCATCACCATTGTCGTCTTTACAGTGATGGCGGCGGCTCCGGGGGGAATCAGTGCTCAATCGCTGGTAGATGGCATGGAGCTGGAACCGCAAAGCCGCCAGGCGCTGGAAGATTATTACAACAAGCTTTATGGGCTGGATAAACCGGCCCCGGTGCAATATGTTCGCTGGTTGAATAATATTTCACCGATTGGTTTTAAACGTTTGCCCGATGGCTCTTTTGGCGAGTTTTCCTTATGGAAAGGGACTAATTTGGGCACCAGTTTCCGTTACGGGCGTCCGGTCACCGATATGATCGCTGAACGTTTACCCATCACGCTATTACTCAATCTGATTTCAATACCACTTATCTATGCTTTGGCCATCGGCATTGGTGTGCAAGCCGCCCGGCAGCGTGGTGGTCGCTTTGATGTCACTTCAAATATTTTCCTGCTCGGCTTGTGGTCTGTGCCCAGTATGTTGGCCGGGGTTCTTTTTATCGGTTTTTTTGCTTCAGAACAATACTGGCGATGGTTTCCAACCGGCGGTTTGATGCGAAGAGAGACTGCTGATCAGACTTTCCTGCCATTAATGGCCAGCATGGGCGATGTGTTTATTACCTTTGCCTGTGTGGCTTTGCTCACGGTTGCGCTTATCAGTGCAGTGGTAACGTTTTCATTGAAGATCAGACAACTTGCCGGGCTAATTATCGGTGCAGTGTTGGGCTACGCCATGGCGTTTAATCTGAATGGTGACATGTTCGGGGTGCTACATGTGTTGTTGATTCCTTCGATGGCCATGTTGGTGAGACTTTTCGCGGGACTGGGCAATGTTGCTTTGCGAATTATTATTACCGGCGGATTTGCGGTGGGATTTGGTTTGGCATTATCCAATCTATTAGGCGCTGAACTCATTCAGGGCGGATATTTATTAGATCGGCTGTGGCATTTAGTGTTACCGGTTATCGCGCTTTCCTATGGTGGGTTGGCCTTTTTAGCCAAACTGACACGGTCATCGTTGCTGGAAAATCTGGCAGCAGATTATGCTCGTACTGCCCGAGCTAAAGGTGTCGATGAAGAAAGTGTTTTATGGCGGCATGTATTTCGTAATTCGCTGCTGCCATTGATTACCGTTTCTGCAACCTTGCTGCCGAGTTTGTTGGCGGGTTCGGTGATTGTGGAAAGCATTTTCAGTATTGATGGTATGGGAAAACTGGCCGTTGAAGCGGTTCAAACCCGTGATCGGGAGTTAGTTTTATCTGTGACATTGATTTCCGGTCTGCTGACATTAGTCGGCTATTTACTGGCTGATATTGCTTACGCGATTGTCGATCCGAGGGTTAGTTATGACTGAGCAAATAATTGAAGTTCCAGTCAAGCAACCGTCCAAATCCTGGGCGCAACAGGTTGTTTCATCATTATTAAAACGAACCAGCGCCAAGATCGGTTTGGCATGGATTGGCTTACTGGTGATGATTGCAACTTTTTCCCCGTTTCTGGCTAGCAGTCATCCCATTTATCTGGTGATTGATGGCCAGGCCACCAGTCCGTTACTCAAGCACATGGAAGCACTGGATTGGATTTGGTTAAGTGGCTTTTTTATCACCTTGGTCATCTCAGCATTTTCATTAGTCGTGTGGAAAAAGATTTTATTGTGGTTGGTCAGTATTGCGGTTGTTTCCGTTATTGCCTATGCAACGGTTTCACCACCCATTCTGGTCGTGTATGAGCATTACCGTGAGCTGGAAGCTGAAGGTAAAGTAGAAAAAATAATTCGCGCTCCGATTCCATATTCGGCAAAAGATTATTTACGTGATTATGCCGATACCGGTATTGAATCACCGTTATCTGCACAGAACCGGACTCATTGGATGGGCACGGATGAAAATGGTGCGGATGTCGCTTCACGAATGATTCATGCATCACGAATCGCCTTGGGCATCGGCTTTATCGCTACCGGAATTGCCTTGGTTATCGGCACCATTATTGGGGGCTTGATGGGCTATTTTTCTGGCATTGTCGATATTATCGGCATGCGACTGGTGGAAATATTTGAAGCAATACCGACCTTATTCCTGCTGTTGTCATTCGTCGCGTTTTTTGGACGTTCTATTTACATGATGATGGTGATTATCGGGATAACGGCCTGGTCCGGTTATGCCCGTTATGTTCGAGCAGAATTTCTCAAACTTCGGCAACAGGATTTTGTGCAGGCGGCGGTTGCCAGTGGTTTGCCATTACGCTCAATTTTATTCCGTCATATGTTGCCTAACGGTCTGGCACCGTTATTAGTGGCTACCAGTTTTGGTGTGGCGTCAGCGATTCTGGCAGAGGCGACATTGAGCTTTCTTGGTCTTGGTTTGGTTGATGATCCCTCCTGGGGACAATTACTCAATCAGGCGGTGCAATCGTCTACATTTAACTGGTGGCTGGCGGTGTTTCCCGGCGGTGCTATTTTCATGACAGTGTTTGCATACAACCTGTTAGGTGAGTCTTTACGCGATGCTGTTGATCCGCATACCAGTCGAGGTATGCAGTCATGAAGTTGCTGGAAGTTGAAAATTTGATAACCGAACTGGGTGAAGGTGAAAATTGGCTACGCGCAGTCAATAGCATCAGTCTGGCAGTTGAATCCGGACAAACTTATTGTTTAGTTGGCGAATCAGGCAGTGGCAAATCCGTTACAGCTTTATCCATTATGGGGTTGTTGCCGCAAAATCATTTCCGCTATCCCGCGGGTAAGATTCGTTTATCAGATCCGCAAGGCGAACTGGCAGATGTCGAGTTACTTAATGCCGATACTGAAACGCTGAGGAAAGTACGTGGCAGTCGTATTGCGATGATTTTTCAGGAGCCAATGACTTCGCTTAATCCGGTGCAAACCATTGGTGAACAGTTGGATGAAGTGTTACAGATCCATCGACCAGAACTCAGTGAAGAAGCCCGTAAACAAAGAGTTCTAGCCGCGCTTGAAGAAGTACGTATTCCTGAACCTGCCAGCCGAATTCGTGAGTTTCCACATCGCTTATCTGGCGGACAGCGTCAGCGAGTCATGATAGCGATGGCGTTGATTTGTGAACCGGCATTGTTAATCGCTGATGAACCGACCACCGCGCTTGATGTAACCGTACAGGCGGAAATCCTCAAATTAATGCGTGAGCTGCAAACCAAGCGTGGTATGGGCATGTTATTCATTACCCATGATTTTGGGGTAGTGGCTCAGATTGCTGATGTTGTCGGCGTTATGCGTAAAGGTGTATTAGTTGAAAGTGGCACCACTGCTGAAGTGCTGCGTAACCCACAACATGAATATACACAAAGCTTGATTGCTGCATTACCTGAACGCTTACCCAGACCAACCCGACCAGCCAAATCCGATAAGATCTTATTGGAAGTCAAAGACGTGTCAGTGTATTTTCCGGTGCGACGGGGGCTGATGCGTCGCGTTGTCGATCAGTTTAAAGCGGTGGATAACGTTTCATTACAGGTTAATGCTGGCGAAATAGTCGCTCTGGTGGGGGAGTCAGGTTGTGGCAAAACCACATTAGGCCGAGCCTTATTAAGACTGCAGGATGTGACTGCGGGCAGCATTATTCTTGAAGGACAAGATATTACTCAACTATCTGCCAAAGCAATGCGGCCTTTAAGACGGCGTATGCAGGTGGTGTTTCAGGACCCTGGTTCGAGTTTGAATCCACGCTTACCGATCCACACCACATTAGTTGAGCCAATGCGGGTTCATGGTATCGGTCAAACTGATGCAGAACGTATTCAGATTGCAGCGAGATTTTTAGATCGGGTGGAAATGCCAACCGATAGTTTATGGCGTTATCCGCATGAATTTTCTGGCGGCCAGCGTCAACGTCTGGCAATTGCCAGAGCATTAGTATTGGAACCGCGATTTATTCTGTGTGATGAAATCACTTCAGCACTGGATGTTTCGGTGCAAGCCGGTATCTTAAGACTATTAAGACAGTTGGTGGATGAAGAGGGCATTGGCATGTTGTTTATTACCCATAACATGGGTGTGGTCGATTATCTTGCGGATCGAATGGTGGTGATGCACAAAGCGCAGTTAGTCGAATCAGGCATTACCCAGCAAGTGATGAAATCGCCACAGAATGCACATACTCGAAATTTACTGGATGCGGTACCGAGACTTGATGATAAATATCTGGCTACGGCGATTTAATCTGTTTTATCCAAGCCGTTAATAACGCTTTATCTCAACTTTTGTGGTTTTAGCTGGTCTGCTTGATTAGGTATTAAAGCCGAGATGGCTTTGATTGATGAATACTTATAAAGGATATTGATTATGCGTCTGCTATTGCTGTTGATTTCGGGCTTAATGCTGTCTTTCTCCGTGCAGGCGGAATCATCCTGCCCGGATTTTCTGAATTATGAACTGCCCAAACTGCATTCCAATGAAACTGTAAACCTTTGTGAAGTTGCTGATGGTAAACCCATATTAGTCGTAAATACCGCCAGCCACTGTGGTTATACCCGGCAGTTTGAAGGCTTGGAAGCTTTGCACCAGAAATACCAGGAAAGTGGTTTGATGGTTGTTGGTTTTGCCAGCAATGATTTTAATCAGGAAGCCAAAGACGAAGCTGAAACTGAACGTGTTTGCCGGGAAAACTTTGGTGTCACGTTTACCATGATCGCACCAAGCTATGTGACTGGTCAGAAAGCCAATCCGGTGTTTCAGGAAATTAACCGCCAGAGTGAACAGCCTGGATGGAATTTCAGCAAATATTTAATTAACAAAGAAGGCAAAGTTGTCGCTGCTTTTCCAAGCAAGGTTGAACCAACTGACAAAAAACTCACGGAAGCTATTGAATCGTTACTGTAACGACCAATAACCTCTGATAATAAAACGTTTCAATCCAAGGCTGATGAACAGTGTGAAGTCTGCTCTGTTCATCAGCCTGATTTTTATCTAGCAAAATCAATTTTTCGTTGTAGGATGTAGCAAATCAGTGCCACTCATCACTACAAGGAAGCAATATGCGTGCACTAGTCATCAATTTACATAATTTCTCATGTACTTTAGATACCAGCTACGAAAAAAATTTGGTTATTACCTTTAAAAAACTCCACCATGAACAAGATCGATACTAGTCCAATAAACCAATTAAGTATTTTAGTTTTCAACCGATAATTAAGTAACGATGCTTAGCAGGTGCTTTATTAAAAAATGTGCACAACTATCCGAATTCTAAAGTGTTTTTAGTGCGATTTTATTACTATCGCGCTAATCTGAATATATGAGTAAAAACGTTGAAAAATGGTTTTTTAATCGCACTTCTATCGTGTTTGTCATGGTGTGCTTATGGTTTGTTGGTGCGTTAAGTTTGCACTTTTTTTACCATCAACAACTCTCTGGCTATCAAAACTCGATTCATTCCCAAATCTCTCAACGTGTCAGCATGTCATCTGTGTTGCAAGCAGAGCTTATTGATAAAGAGTTTTCTTTTTTGGCTGCAAATCTTAAACAGCTTGGCTCCTTAGCGGTTTATTCCCCGGAGCAAGTCTCGGCATTTGCTATGAGGTTAAAAAATTTAAATCCTTCAATCTGGCATATCACTCTTGCTGACAGTAAGGGGGAGGTGACGTTCTCTACCAGAGATGGTTATCAGCCCTCTATTTCAACGCGGGATTACTTTATTGAGCATTTAAAAAGTAACCAATCGAAGTTTTTTATATCATCTCCCAGACAATCCGTTATTCAGGAAAGTGCTTTATACATTGCGATGAGTTATCCGATCCGAAATAGCGAAGATGAATTTATGGGAGTGGTGCTTGCCACAATAACAAGTTCTGCTCTGACCGCTCAGCTTGGCAAAATCACTAAAAATAAAAATATTTCCGCATTGTTAACCGATCAGTTTGGCAAACTCATTTGGTCTTCCAATCTGGATGATGAGCTGTATAAAGGTGATATTTATAGTCTTTGCAAAAACAATAAATCTGAGACAACAACTGATCTTGGCATCTATCGCATTAAATTAGATGACAATGCACTGTGTGATGTTCAGCTTCTTGACCGGTGGGGAATGTTTTCCATTGTTGCTGAAAATCTGGCTGCATCCAATCAGTTGATTCAACGTTATCAAAATCTGATGATGAAACGAAACATCATCATCTTGCTAACTTTCACGCTGTTATTGATGATTCTGGGATATCAACTGCTTAAACAGATTGAGTCCAGGCAGCTGCTGTCTGTTCTTAATCAACGTAATAAAGCCATTATTGATGCCATGCCAGATCTTCTGCTCACAATGCGGGCCGACGGTACTATTATTGATTATGAAGTTGAAGAAAGTTTCCCATTGCTTTTGCCGGTGGATAAATTGAATGGAGCCAATATCAGCGAAATATTAGAACCAGAACTGGTTGAGAAGAAATTGGCCTTGATAGCCACTACGATTCTTACGGGTGAGCCAGCAACTTTAGAGTATCCATTGACCGTAGATGGCAAAGAGTATTACTTTCTGGAGCGTTTAACCGCATTAGATGATAAACATGTATTGGCATTTATTATTGATATCACCAGCCGGCGTGAGGCCGAGAGTAAATTGGAATGGCAGGCATATCATGATGGTTTAACCGGACTGGCAAATCGCCTGATGTTTTTTGAATTTATCAATAAACTTATTCAGGATTACCGTCGAAACAAACGTGAGTTCACTATCCTGTTCATCGACTTAAATGGATTCAAAGCGATAAATGACAACTATGGCCATCACGTTGGAGACGAGATTCTTAAACACGTAGCAAAACAGCTTAATAAAACCTTGCGCCAGACGGATACACTGGCAAGATTGGGAGGAGATGAGTTTGCAGTTTTGTTACCGGAAACGTCACCGGTTCAGGCTCAGCGAGTTATAAAAACGATTAATGAGTCAATTCAACAGCCACTTATATATAACGGTAATAGTCTTTCGGTGACAGCCAGTATCGGTTCAGCATCGTGTCCACAAGATGCAACATCTGCAGATGAGTTAGTAAACTTGGCTGATAAACATATGTACGAAGTCAAATTAGATGAGCGTTGAAAAGACTATACATACAAGTCATTAACCATCTGTTTCAGAATAATATTTGTTCAAGGAAGACTGACTAATGAAAAAAATATCCACCTCTGCACTGGCAAAAATACATGGTATTTCAGCAAAAGAGTTATTTTCCCAGTTTGCCAAACAAGGTTTGATTAATAGAGATGGTGAGAGTTGGGTTCTTACCGTGAACGGAGAAGCCAGTGGCGGTGAGTATCAGGAGTCCGACAAATATGGGAAATACATAGTTTGGCCAGAGACAATCCCGCTGGCTTCTCAGGAAGAGCTTGAATCAGCTGATAAGAATGCATCAAAAACACTTATGACCGCAAAAACCTTGGCTGCCCACTTTGAAATTTCAGCCAACAAAATCAACTTTATTCTTTCAGAGCTGGGCTGGTTAAAAAAAGGCATTAAAGGGTGGATTGCTACCGAACAGGGGGTGAAACTTGGAGGGATCCAAACTGAAGATTGGAAGTCAGGTATACCATTTGTACGCTGGCCTGAGTCAATTCTTCAGCTTAAATCGCTTAATGAATCGATTGATCAGGTTAAGGGTAAATCTTCGGAGTCCGAACCGGTTATTGATACCGCACAAGAAAAAACCGAGATTGGATTTCGAGAAAAATTTGAAGCTAAGCACCGCAGTGCTGATGGACATTTTGTTCGCTCCAAAGCCGAGATGTTAATTGATAACTGGCTTTATATGGCTGAGATTGTTCATGCCTATGAACGCAAGTTGCCAATAGAAGAAGATGTTTACTGCGATTTTTATATCCCGACCGGTAAAGTCTATATTGAATACTGGGGTTATGAAAACGATCAGAAATATCTGGCACGGAAGAAACAAAAAATCGAAATCTACAAAAAATATGGGTTTAATCTAATTGAGTTGCAGGATGAAGAAGTCCAGAACCTTGATGATATTCTTCCGAGAATGCTACTCAAGTATGGTGTGCAAGCATACTAAAGATAATGGCATTTAAAAAAGTTCTAATAAGCAAGAACAGCAGAAACAAAAAAGCAGTTACCAAATTAATGATAACTGCTTGATTGTATTTCAATTTTGGTGCGCCTGGCACGATTCGAACGTGCGACCGCCTGGTTCGTAGCCAGGTACTCTATCCAGCTGAGCTACAGGCGCTTTAAAGCGTGAAATTTTACTGTTTTTTACTGATTATCACAAGGATAAATTAATAAAAATT
>NZ_JAUSCC010000014.1 GCF_030651745.1 Methylophaga sp. | reverse complement strand
GCGCCGCAATGTGTGCTCGCGTATTTTAAAGCCAATCTTTTCATTTCTCAAGTCCGTATCGGCTCTAAATCCCTGATTTTTCAATTGTTGGGCAATTTGTTGAACATATTCTGACTGTTTATCGGTAATTCCCATGACCATTACCTGACGAGGTGCAAGCCATGCCGGAAACGCGCCAGCATATTCTTCGATGAGTATACCGATAAAACGTTCAAGTGATCCAAGAATCGCACGATGCAACATTACTGGCACTTGTTTGGAGCCATCATCCGCTACATAAGTTGCATCCAAACGGCCCGGCATTGAGAAGTCCACCTGAATAGTACCGCACTGCCAAACCCTTCCCAGACAATCTTTCAGGGAGAATTCGATCTTCGGTCCATAGAACGCACCCTCGCCCGGTTGCAACTCCCAATCCAGTTCTTTAGCATTCAATGCTTGTTCAAGTGCGTGTTCGGCTTTATCCCAAACCGCATCACTTCCCACCCGATTTTCCGGACGAGTCGACAGTTTGATAATGATCTCGTTAAACCCAAAATCGGCATAAACGTTAAACAGCAGATCTATAAATGTAGCAACTTCAGTCTGAATTTGATCTTCAGTACAGAAAATATGCGCATCATCCTGAGTAAAACCACGCAGACGCATCAATCCATGCAAAGTACCAGATGGTTCATTACGGTGGCAGGAACCAAACTCTGCCATACGTAAAGGTAAATCACGGTAGCTTTTCAGACCTTGATTGAAGATCTGGATATGGCAAGGACAGTTCATCGGTTTAACTGCGTAATCGCGATTTTCAGAATGTGTACTGAAAATCATGTCACCGAATTTGTCCCAGTGACCGGATTTTTCCCACAAACTACGATCCACAACTTGTGGAGTACGCACTTCCTGATATCCATTGTTGGCCAACACATCACGAATATATTTTTCAACTTCGCGATAAATGCGCCAGCCATTGTCGTGCCAGAAGATCATGCCTGCCGCTTCATCTTGCAGATGGAACAGATCCAGGCTTTTCGCCAATTTACGGTGATCGCGTTTTTCAGCTTCTTCTAAACGGTGCAGATAGGCTTTCAGATCTTTTTTATCAGACCAGGCAGTACCGTAAATACGTTGCAGCATTTCATTTTCAGACTTACCGCGCCAGTAAGCACCGGCTAGTTTCATCAATTTGAATGCTTTTAGTTTGCCGGTATTCGGTACATGCGGGCCACGGCATAAATCCATGAATTCGCCCTGGCGATACACTGACAAGACTTCATCTTTTGGAATATCTTCGATGATCTGAGCTTTATATTCTTCGCCCATTTCACGGAAGATCTGTACTGCAGCATCACGAGTGACTTCTTCACGAACCACTTCAAGATCTTGTTTAACCAGCTCTTCCATACGCTTTTCGATCTTTTCCAGATCTTCCGGTGTAAAGCCTTTTGAATAGGAAAAGTCATAGTAAAAACCATCGTCGATAACCGGGCCGATAGTGACCTGAGCATCTGGATAAAGTTGTTTTACTGCTTGAGCTAACAGATGTGAAGTTGAATGACGAATGATATCCAACCCTTCTTCATCACGTTCGGTGATGATGGCTAATTCAGCGTCATCTTCAATAACGTAATTGGTATCAACCAGTTTGCCATTTACTTTGCCTGCCAGAGCAGCACGGGCTAAACCGGCACCGATATCGGCGGCAACATCATGAATAGAAACGGGATGATCGAACTGGCGTTGACTGCCATCAGGAAGGGTAATTGAAATCATGCTATATCCTTGGTTGTGGCCAATACGAGAGGCCTTAAAAACCAAAAAGCACCCGCAAGAGGTGCTTGATGTATATATCTGGTAGGCACGATTGGATTCGAACCAACGACCCCCACCATGTCAAGGTGGTGCTCTAACCAACTGAGCTACGTGCCTACTGTGAAGCGCGAAATTATACGCAGTCAGGCAGTTTTTGCAAGCGCTTTATAGTGCTACAGGCCCTAACGCCATCTTCCTCACCTTCTCAAGTTCATCACGTAATTTAGCCGCTTCTTCAAACTCCAGATTCTGTGCATGTTTATACATTGCACTTTCAATCTGTTGAATACGTTTAGACAATTGTTGAGGAGACAGAGCCGCATACTTGGCATATTCTTCAGCCACTTCGGCAAAACGCAGATTTTCTTCTTTCTTGCTCTTCGAATCATCCATGCCGCCACGAATCGACTTGATAATGCCTTTTGGCGTTATGCCATGCTCCAGATTGTGGGCAATCTGTTTTTCACGACGTCGATCAGTTTCATCAATAGCCCGCTTCATCGAGCCAGTAATCTGATCAGCATATAAAATCGCCTTACCGTTCAGGTTTCGAGCAGCACGGCCTATGGTTTGAATTAATGATCGGTCGCTACGCAGGAAGCCCTCTTTATCAGCATCAAGAATCGCCACCAGCGAAACCTCCGGAATATCCAGACCTTCACGCAGCAAGTTGATACCTATTAATACATCAAACTCACCCAAACGCAGATCCCGCAAAATCTCCATCCGTTCAACGGTATCGATATCAGAATGCAGATAGCGCACTTTGACATTGTGTTCCCGCAAATAATCGGTGAGATCTTCAGACATGCGTTTGGTCAATGTGGTGACCAACACCCGCTCATTAACCGCAGTTCGTTTATGAATCTCGGAAAGTAAATCATCAACCTGCGTACCGACCGGACGAATTTCCACTTCGGGATCAATCAACCCCGTTGGACGCACTACCTGCTCGACAATATTGCCTGCATGTTCAGCTTCGTATTTACCCGGCGTGGCCGAAACAAAAATAGTTTGCGGTGCCAGCCTTTCCCATTCATCAAACATCAATGGCCGGTTATCAAGGGCAGAAGGTAACCGGAAACCGTAATTCACCAGAGTTTCCTTACGCGAACGATCGCCTTTATACATCGCGCCAATCTGCGGAATCATAACGTGGCTTTCATCAATGATCAGAATCGCATCGTCGGGCAGGTAATCAAATAAGGTCGGTGGCGCTTCACCGGCCTGACGGGTGGATAAATGTCGTGAATAGTTTTCGATACCATTGCAGTAGCCCAGCTCTAACAACATCTCAATATCAAAACGAGTCCGTTGCTCCAGCCGCTGTGCTTCAACTAATTTATTTTGCTCATTTAATTCCGCCAGCCGTTCACGCAGTTCATTTTTAATGGAATCAACTGCACCGAGAATGGTTTCACGAGGTGTGGCGTAGTGGGTTTTCGGATAAATGGTAATGCGGTTCATCCGTTGCAATACTTCACCGGTTAACGGATCGAAATAACTGATTTGCTCAACTTCGTCATCAAACAATTCAATTCGTACTGCATCACGTTCGGATTCTGCCGGGAAAATATCAATGACTTCACCGCGCACCCGATAAGTACCACGAGACAATTCAACATCATTACGTGAATACTGCAGCTCAGCCAAGCGGCGCAGGATTTCCCGTTGATTAATCACATCACCCTGTACTAGGTGTAACACCATCGCCAGGTAAGCATCTTTATCACCCAAACCATAGATACACGACACACTGGCGACGATAATCGCATCACGTCGCTCCAGCATGGCCTTGGTCGCCGATAAACGCATCTGTTCGATCTGCTCATTCACCGAGGCGTCTTTATCTATAAAGGTATCCGATGAAGGCACGTAGGCTTCCGGCTGATAGTAATCGTAGTAGGAAACAAAATATTCCACCGCGTTATTCGGAAAGAACTCTTTCATTTCACTATAGAGCTGAGCCGCCAATGTTTTATTGGGCGCCAAAACCATAACCGGACGCTGCACAGCTTGCGCAACATTGGCAATGGTGAAGGTTTTTCCCGAACCGGTTACCCCTAACAGAGTCTGCCACATTTCACCGTTGTTTAATCCCTCAACCAGCGACGCAATCGCAGTTGGTTGATCCCCTGCCGGTTCAAACTCGCTGACTAATTCAAATTGTTTTTTCATACTCTTTAGCAATGTCCGTGTTTTGTCGTAATATTACGGTTTTTTAATCACTTATCGTTTCTCGAAGGACAGATTTTGACTATCAAACTCTCACAGCGCGTACAAAGCATCAAACCCTCGCCTACTTTAGCCATTACTGCACGCGCCGCGGCCCTGAGAGCCGAAGGTAAAGATATTATTGGTCTTGGTGCCGGTGAACCGGATTTCGATACACCGGATCATATCAAGCAAGCTGCTGTCGAGGCACTTAACAAAGGCCAAACCAAATATACCGCGGTTGATGGTACAGCTGAACTGAAAAACGCCATTATCAAAAAGTTTTCCCGCGATAACGGCTTAACCTACGAAGCCAATCAAATTCTGGTGTCATGTGGCGGTAAACAAAGCTTCTTCAACCTGGCACAAGCCTTATTGGAGTCTGGTGATGAAGTGATTATCCCTGCCCCTTACTGGGTATCTTATCCTGATATGGTATTACTCGCTGATGCCAAACCGGTCATCATCATCGGCGACCGTGATCAGCGTTATAAAATCACCCCACAACAACTTGAAGACGCCATCACCGATAAAACCCGTTTAGTGGTTATCAACAGTCCTTCCAATCCGACTGGCATGACCTACACCAGAGCGGAACTCGAAGCATTAGGTGAAGTGTTACGTAAATACCCGGAAATCCTTATCGCCACCGATGATATGTATGAACACATATATTGGGCCGATGAACCATTTTGCAATATCGTCATGGTCTGCCCTGATTTATATGACCGTACCATCGTCATGAATGGCGTATCTAAAGCCTACTCAATGACCGGCTGGCGTATTGGTTATGCCGGTGGCCCAGCTCAATTGATTGGTGCGATGAAAAAGATCCAATCGCAAAGCACCTCCAACCCGACCTCTATTTCGCAAGCTGCATCTGTTGAAGCCTTAAATGGTGATCAAAGTTGTGTGCAAACCATGTTGGTCGAGTTCAAAAAGCGCCACGACTTTGTAGTTGAAGCGCTGAATAAGATGCCCGGCATCACCGCTTTGGAAACTGACGGTACTTTCTACGTTTTTCCGGACATCACCGGTGTTTTGGCTAATAAGCCGGAATTAAAAGACGATATGGACTTTGCCGAAGCCTTATTGGTGGAAAAAGGCGTTGCTGTCGTTCCAGGCACGGCATTTGGCCTGAAAAATCATATCCGTTTGTCGATTGCAACCAGCGAAACAAATCTGCAAAACGCACTACAAAGAATCGCAGAATTTATCGGTTAACAAAAAAACTTAATAGAGGCTTGACCCATCCGGTTCGAGTCTCTATCATACCCATCTTTCTGTTCCCCGATAGCTCAGTTGGTAGAGCAAATGACTGTTAATCATTGGGTCGCTGGTTCGAGTCCAGCTCGGGGAGCCAATGATTTAAAGAACCTCAGCAAGTAATT